>DATGPD010000597.1:0-2843 GCA_035305285.1 Planctomycetota bacterium | reverse complement strand
CAGCGAGCACGAGCAACGCCGCCGCGCGCTTCACCGCCGCGCCAGCATCGACAGTTCGCCGGGGGTCTGCAGGGCGATCAGCGCGCACGCGGTGCAGAACACGCGTCCGGTGATGCAGTGGTGGCCGAGCCAGCTGCCGTCGGCGTTCTGGCTCTTGGCGAGCGCGCGCACGATCTTCTCGTACCACTGCGCGAAGGTCGCCTCGTCGGCCATGTTCATCGCTTGCGTCGCGAACAGCGCGCCGAGGAACTCCTCGCCGCCGGCGCGCCCGCCGACGTCCTGGTCGAAGCGCATGTCGAGCAGCACCTTGGTCGCCTTCTTGACGTGCGGCTCGCCCTCGCGGCCGTGCGCGTAGAGCACGCGCAGCGCGCCAGCCTGGGTGACGAAGCGCATCTGGTTGCCCCACTTCCGGTCGCGGAACACGCCGCTCGCCGGGTCGAGGCAGTCCTCTTCCAGGTAGCGCACGACCCGCTCGGGCGATGCGTGCGTGATCGCGATCCCCGCGTCGTGCGCCTGACGCAGCGCGAGCCACGCCGAGATCGTGGTCAGGATCGGCTCGTAGCTCGTCTCCCACTCGCCGTTGGCCTTCTGCAACGACGCGATGCGCGCGACCATCGCCCGCGCACGCTCCTGCAGGAGCTTCTCGGTCTCGACCTCCATGTGCGCGCCGAGGAGCTGGGAATACGCGAGGGTGGCCAGGTAGAGGTCGATGTTCTGGCCGAGCTTTCCCTGGATCAGGGTGGCGCGGTCGTACCCCCCGGGGCCGCCGCCGGTCTTGCGCACGAGCCAGTCGGCGGCGCGCCGGATCGAGCGCCAGTACGGCCCGCGGTCGACCGTGCTGCCGGTGCTGAGCAGCGCGATCAGCGCGATGCTCGTGTTGCTGACGTCGCCCGGAGCCTTGGGGTTGTCGCCGAACGAGCCGTCGTGGTTCTGTGCGGCGAGCAGCCAGCGCAGGGCGGCCTCGCTCGTCTTGCTGGCCAGCGTGCGGACGTCGTCGGCGTCGGGCGTCGTCGCGGGCGTGCACAGGACGAGCGCGAGGAGCGCGCGGCTGGCGAACGTCGTGGACTTCGCGATCGGTCCGGCGGAACGCACGCGGGGATCATAGACAGGGGGCGCGCCCGTGGGGCGGCGGGGTGGGCCGGCCCGCGCATCCGCGCGTGCCGCCCGGTTCGCGGCGCGAAGTGGAAGCGGCGGGCGCGCGTCATCTCGCCGCGCGCCCCTCCACCAGTCCCACGAAGAACGCGCGCGCGTTCGTGCCCAGCGTCGCCGTGCGGTAGCCGCCTTCCTGCACCACCAGCGTCGGCAGCGCCAGCGCGCCGATCATGCGGCCTGCTTGCTCGAAGTCGCGCGCACCCAGGGACCAGGTGCCGGTGGGGTCGTGCTTGGCGGTGTCGAGGCCGAGGGCGACGAGCAGGAAGCGCGGCGCGAACGCGCGGATGCGGTGCAAGGCGGCCTTGAGCGCGACGCGGTGGCGCTCGCCGTCGACCTTCTCGGGCAGCGGCAGGTTGAGGTTGCAGCCTTCGCCCTCGCCTTCGCCGACCTCGTCGACGAAGCCGGTGAAGAACGGATAGGCGAGGCGCGGGTGGCAGTGGATCGAGACGGTCAGCACGTCGGCACGCTGCCAGAAGATGTCCTGCTGGCCGTTGCCGTGGTGGTAGTCGAGGTCGAGGATCGCGACCTTGCCGTAGCGCGACAGGTGCTGCGCCGCGATCGCGGCGTTGTTGAAGTAGCAGAAGCCGCCGAAGGTCGCGCGTTCGGCGTGGTGGCCGGGCGGCCGCACCAGCGCGTACGCGAGCGGGTGACCGGACAGCAGCACGTCGGCCGCGGTCAGCGCCGCGTCGACCGCGGCCTTCGCCGCGGCGTAGGCGTTGCGGTTGAGCGGCGTGAAGGTGTCGAGGCAGTAGTAGCCGGCGCCGTAGGTCAGGTCGCGCGGCGGCCGCGCGCGGTTGCGCAGCGGGAACACGTAGGGATAGACGGACTTGCCCTCCGGCACCCGCGGGCTCACGCGCTCCAGGAAGCGGACCAACTCCGGCGCGTGCACGGCGCGGATGCAGCGCTGCGGGTAGTCGCCCGCGCGCAGGCGCCAGAACATCCCGGTGCCCTCGATGCCGCTCAGGATCGACGCCACGCGTACCGGCGCCTCGACGTAGCCGCGCTCGCGGACGTGGTGCACGTCGTGTTCCTCGTTGACCACGAGCGCGATGAGCTGCTCGCCGGTCACCACCGCCGGCGCGGGTCGGCGCGGGCGCGTCTCGCGCGGCTCGCGCAGGCGCACGGGATCGTCGGCGAACGACGCGACGACGCGGTCGATGTAGTCCGGCGGACAGATTGCCGCGTACTTCCGCTCCAGGATCGCGCGCACGATCGCGCGCGCCTGCTCGGCGCGCAGCGCCTGGTGCGATCCGAGGTCGTCGAACATCAGGTGCGGCATGTCCTTGCCGCCGGGCACGAGCGGCAGCTCGTACTCGGTGCCGACGATCTGCCGTGCGCCGAGGCGCTCGTAGAAGCGCAGGCGCGCGGCGTTGGTGCGCGCGTACTCGGGGTTGCTGCACGCGTCCGGATCGTCGGGCAGGCACTCGAAGAGCACGCCGATGCAGCGCAGGCCGCGCGCGAGCGTGCGCACGCGTTCGTAGAGCGCGCCGCCCACGCCACCCGGCGCCCGCGAACTGGCGGCGAGGTAGTCGAGGAAGGCGAAGTGCAGGTCGGGCGCGTACGATACGAGGGCGAAGCCGAGCAGGTGGCCGCGCAGGTCGTCCGCGGCGAGCAAGCTCGCGCGGAAGCGGTAGGTCAGCGGGTCGCGCAGCCGCTCGGGCAATGCCTCGACCTCGGCGGGCGGGATGCCG
>DATGPD010000596.1:0-5053 GCA_035305285.1 Planctomycetota bacterium | reverse complement strand
TGGTGCGCATCGATCGCCTCGAGCGCCGCGTCGAGGTCGCGGCTCGCGATCGCCGTCACCCGCAGGCGGCCGGAGTGCACCCGCTTCAGCTCGACGACCAGCTCGAGGAAGCAGCCGAGCATGCCGAAGCCGCCGATCGCGGCGCGGTACACCTCCTCGTTCTGCGTCGGACTGCAGGTGAGCAGGTCGCCCGAGGGCGTCAGCAAGGTGAACTCGACGATGTGCTCGCCGAACGTGCCCGCGGCGAAGTTGTTCTTGCCGTGGATGTTCATGCTCGCCGCGCCGCCGATCGAGACCGCCATCGTCCCCGGCACGACCGCCGGCCAGAAGCCGTCGTGGATCGAGCGCCGCCACAGATCGCGGATCGTCACCCCCGGCTCGACCCGCGCGAGCCCGCGCTCCGCGTCGAAGTCCAGGATGCGGTTCATGCGCGACAGATCGAGCACGCGCCCGCCGGTGTTCATCGACGCGTCGCCGTAGCTGCACCCCGAGCCGCGCAGGGCGATCGACTTGCCCGTGGCTTGCGCGTCGCGCAGGCATTCGGCGACCTGCTCGCGCGTCGTCGGGCGCATGACCTCGGCCTCGCCGCCGACGGCCATGCCCCAGCCGGTCACCCGCTCCCGCTGCCAGGCCAGCATCATGTCACTGCAGGAACGCGAGCCGCTTGAAGATCGACGAGGGCATGCTCTTCACCACGCCCATGATCACGCGCCACTTGAACGGCACGTAGGCGACCGCGCGGCCGGCGCGCACCGCGCGGACGATCGCGTCGGCGGCGCGGTCGGCGGAGATCGCGCCCTTGAGCGCGAGTCCCGCGGTCATCTCGGTGTCGACGAACCCCGGGCGGATGGTCGTCACCTGCACGCCCTTGCGCCACAGCCGGTTGCGCAGCGCCTCCAGATGGACGTCCTGGCCGGCCTTGGACGCGCAATAGCCCGGGCGTTTGGCGCGCCCGCGGTCGGCCGCGACGCTGGAGATGCCGACGATGAAGCCGCGTCCGCGCGCCTGGAACCGGCGCGCCGCGGCGTTGCACCACGCGATCGAGCCGAGCGTGTTGACCGCGAACTGCTCCAGATCCTTGGCCGTGTCGTACTCTTCGAGCCCGACCTGCGGCATGACGCCGGCGACGTAGTACATCGCGGCGGCGTCGCCGAGGCGCTGCTCGACCTCGTCGAAGACCGCGTCGACGCGGTCGTGGTCGCGCACGTCGTGCGCGAACGCTACGGCGAGCGGTCGACCGGCGCGCTGGTCGATCTCGCGCGCGAGCTGTTCGATGCGCTCGACACGACGCGCGAGGAGAGCGACTTTGCAGCCGTCCGCCGCGAGGCGGCGCGCGAGCGCGGCACCGATCCCGCTCGAGGCGCCGACGACGATGCAGGTTTCACCGGGATGGGTCATGACGGATCCGTGCTCGTGTGAAGGGCGCTGCCGGTTCGACGAGCTGCTTCGGATCGGACCCGACGGCCCTGCGCGCCGCAAGAGCGCAGCCGGCGGCTGCGTGTCGCTGCCGGCCGTGCGACCGACGCGACGACGCAGCGCGCCGTTCACGGCAGCGTGAGGAACAGCCCCTGGCTCATGTGCCAGTGCACGTCGGCCCCCTGCTGGACCCCGGCGAGGAACTGCACGCGGACGTCGCCGACCGGCCCGGAAGGGCCGCGCGGCGTGGCAAGCACGACCCGAGCCGCGCCATTCTGCAGAGCGACGGGCAGCGTCGCGACGATGTCCTGCAGCAGCACGCAGCCGGTCGGTGGGATCGGGACGTTGGCCGCCTGGGTGCCGAACACGAGGAACGACCAGGGAGTCGACGGTGCTTGGCCGACGCGCAGGTCGAGCTGCAACAACCCCAGGTCCGTGAGCAGCATGCCGCCAAGCTGCGCGCCGCAGGACTGACCAACCTCGCGGATGCGTTGCGAAGCAGACGAGCCGGCGAGGAAGTGCACGCGCTGGGTGAGGTCGGCGCGCGCCGTCTGCCAGTTCGAAGCGGACGCCGCGGCGCGCGCCACCAGGCGGATTTCGAGCGGCTGCGGCCCCAAGGTGACCGGCAGCTCGAGCGTCGGCTCGAGGCGGACGCCGCCGTACTGGTTCGACATCTCGAGCACGCCGTCGGCGCCGATGTCGACGCTTTGCTGGATCACGACCGTGCCCCCGTTGACCACGCTCGCCGAGCCGTCGACCGTGATCCGCAGCCGACCCGGGACCGCAGCCGGCGCAGACAACCGCACGAGGATCGCGGACGCCAGTGCTTCGCTGGACCTGCCGAACTGGCAACGCGACGCCGAATCCGCGGTTGCATAGGCGGAGTGCAAGAGCGTCGCGTCCGCTTCGGTTGCGGAGGACGCGAACGTGGCGCGCGCGAGCGCCCACGACGAGCAGGTGCCGGAACCGAGTTCGGCCCGCACCTCCTGCCCGTCCTCGAGCACCGTTCCGGTCGGAAGCATGTCCTCGACCGAACGCATGAACGTGAAGGCGCGCGCCGACCACGGCTCCAGAGTCAGGACCTCCACCGAGATCTGGGCGCCGAGCGCGGGCGCGAGCTGCGCGACGAAGGTGCGCGAGGCGAAAGCTCTCATGCTGCGGGAACGCGCCGCGGCGTTGCGGGCTTTCGACGTCGACCACCATCCGCGCGAAGCCGATCCCAACCGGCCGCCGCGCATCGGCTTCCACGGTGCGGCGATCCACATGGCGTGCCGGTGCCGGACCTCGGGACGGCTACAGGTTCTCCAGCCGGATCGCCCGGGTCGGGCAATTGCGCTCGCACGCCCCGTCCTTGGTGCACTCGTAGTTGTGCAGCTTGCGCACGACGTTGCCGAACGGCACGTCGGCGTAACCCTGGGTGGCGCAGGTGATCGCGCACACGCCGCAGTGGATGCATGCGTTCATGTCCACGGTCAGCGCGACGTAGTCGCGCGGCGCGTGGATCGTGCGCTCGACCAGCCGGGCGACCTTCGGATCGCACAGGTGCCGCGTGTTCGCGTGCGTGGTCAGCGTCTCCAGCGCCTCGCGCTCGCCGAGGCGCACGACCTCGGTGAGGTCCGGCTCCTCGAGCAGGCTGACGTTCTCGACGTGCGGCTTCAGCAGCACGACCTCCTGGGTGACGTGCCGGTGCAGATTGTGCTCGTTGAGCACGCTGCCCATGATCTCGTAGGTCTGGAAGAGGATGTGGGGCAGCGTCGCGCGGTACGGCGTCGGCTTGTGGTGGTTCTTGCGCGACAGGTCGACCGCGATCACCAGGTCGGGCTTGCGCGCCTTGGCCGCCTTCAGCGGCAGGGTCTCTGCCATGCCGCCGTCGATGTAATGGTCGCCGTCGATCGCGATCGGCTCGAACACGCCGGGCAGACAGCTGCTCGCGTAGATCGCGTCGGCGACCGGGATCTCCGGCGTGCCGGGCAGGCCGAAGTAGCGCAGCGCGCCCGACGTCAGAGAGAGCGCGTTGCACACGAACGGCATCTGCAGGTCGGCGAACCGGCGCGCCGGGATCTTCTCGCGCAGCAGGTCGTGGAACGCGCGGCCCTTGTAGACCGAGGCGTGCCGGTAGCCCTTGACCAGGAACTTGAGCAGATTGAGCCGGAAGAACCGGCGCAGGTCGAGGTCGGCGAGCGACTGCTCGATCGCGTAGCTGTCCAGGCCGCTGGCGTAGAGGCCGCCGATCACCGCCCCCATGCTCGTGCCGTAGACCTCGTCCGGCACGATGCCGAGGCGCTCGAGCGCGCGGATCACGCCAACGTGGGCGAAGCCCTTCATCCCACCGCCGCCGAGCACGAGCACCGTGCGCGGCCGGGCGCGGTCGCGCACCGCGCCCAGCGCGGCGGCCGGCGCAGCGAGCGCCGGAGGGGCACCGTGGCCGTTGCGGTGCCCTTCGGTCCACCCGGGATCCTGCTGGTAGTCGCCGCGCACGTCTCTCACTCGGTCGCCGTGGCGCGCAAAGTCGCTTGCCTGCGGCTGTCGATAGATCGGTCGGCGGGGCGAGCCGCCTGAGCCCGACCGGGCCGCTCGTGCGGGCCGGAGGGCGCGGGCGCGCCGGCGTCGCCCCGTCGCGACCGACACCATGCCGCGCAACTCCCATCCACAACTCGCGATCGTCGCCGGATGGCGCACGCCGTTCTGCCGCGCCGGCACCGAGCTGCAGCACGCCTCCGCCGCCGACCTCGCGACCCACGTGTTCCGTGAGATCCTCGATCGCACCGGGATCGCGCCGTCGGCGATCGACGAGGTGATCCTCGGCTGCGGCGGCCCCGACGCGCGCGAGGCGAACGTCGCGCGGGTCGCCGCGCTGCGCGCCGGTGTCCCGGAGTCGGTGCCCGCGCTCACCGTGCAGCGCAACTGCGCGTCGGGAATGGAAGCGATCTGGCAGGCGTGGCTGCGCCTGCGCGCCGGCGCGGGCGAAGTGTTCCTCGTCGGCGGCGCGGAGTCGATGTCGCGCTACCCGCTGCTGATGAGCGACGGGATGAAGCGTGTGTTCGAGCGGCTCGCGAAGGCCAGGACCGCGTGGCAGCGCGCGCGCGCCGGCGCGGGGTTCCGCCCGGGCCATCTGCGCCCGCGCGTCGCTCTGCAGGAGGGGCTGACCGACCCGGTGTGCGGGTTGTCGATGGGGATGACCGCCGAACGCGTCGTGCGCCGCTTCGCCGTGCCGCGCGAGGAACAGGACGCGTTCGCTCTGCGCAGCCATCAGCGCGCCGCGGCCGCGACCGCCGCGGGGCGGCTCGCCGCCGAGATCGCGCCCTACGCGCCGCCGCGCCACGACGCGATGGTGGTCGAGGACAACGGCATCCGCCGCGGGCAGAGTGCGGACGCCCTCGCCAAGCTGAAGCCGGTGTTCGACCGGCGCGACGGCGACGTGACCGTCGGCAACTCGTGCCAGATCACCGACGGCGCTGCCGCGCTCCTGCTGATGGCGCGCGACCGGGCCGAGCGCCTCGGCTTCCGTCCGCTCGCGATCGTGCGCGGCTTCGGGCACGCCGGGCTCGCCCCGGACCGCATGGGCCTCGGCCCGGTGCATGCGACGCCGCGCGCGCTCGCGCAGGCGGGTGTGGACCTGAACGCGATCGACCTCGTC
>DATGPD010000595.1:0-6650 GCA_035305285.1 Planctomycetota bacterium | reverse complement strand
GGCGAACGTCACCTCGCCGGTCAGCTCGCAGGAAACCACGTCGATCGCGATCGTGTGCTCCTCATCGGCGGCGATCACGACCTCCCGCTGCGCCAGCTCGACGCGCTCGCGCGCGATGCTCAGGACGCGCAGGACGTGGGGGCCGGTGTCGAGGTCGCGCAGCGCGAAGGTCCCGTCGGCCTCGACCCGGGCCTCGTGCAGCGTCGTCGCGTGCTGCGCCCCGTTCCCCGGCTCCACGCGGGAGAGGGTCACGACGAAGCCGCCGGCGGCGGCGCCGTTGATCCGCACCGTGCCGCGCAGCGCGCCGAGCGGGACGACCGACAAGTCGAGGTCGTGCGCGCGCTCCTCACCGGCGGCGAGCACGACATCGACGCCGGGCGTGTTGCGCACGAGCGCGTTCATCCGCCGGACCGCGGCGCGCGCGTCGCAGAGGAACGCGGCCACCCGGTAGTCGCCGGGTTGCAGGTCGGTGAAGCGGTAGGTGCCGTCGTCGGCGAGCGTGCGGGTCGCGACGCTGCGGGACGCGGAGAACACGGTGACCGTGACTTCGCGCTCCCGGCCCGGCGGTACGCGGCGTACGCGGCCGTGCAGGGCGGCGAGCGGGCGCAGCGCGATGCGCTGCCGGGCAGGCTCGTGGCCCGCGACGAACGGCGGCCCGACCTCCCCTTCGTAGCCGGGTGCTTGGACGCGCAGCGCGACCGTCCCCGGCCGCACGTTGCGCAGGATGAAGGTGCCGTCCGGGCCGGCGATCGCGCGCGCGATGGTGGGACCCCGCACACGGAGGCCGGGGCGCTGTTCGGACAGGCGCATCAGCTCGACGCGCGCGCCGGCGATCCCCCGGCCGTCGGTCTCGCGCACGACCTCGCCGTGGACTTCCACGCCCCGCTGCAGGATGACCGTCAACGACGGCGCCGGCTGCCCGACGCGCAGCTCGACCGCCTCGCTGCGTGTCATCTGGTAGTCCTCCGCCTTCACGTCGACCGCGTACACGCCCTCGTCGAGCCCGGTCAGCGTGAACTCGCCGCCCGGGTGCGGCACGATCGCGCCGGGATCCTGCGGGATCTGCTCGCCTGCCGAAGCCGTCCTCTGCTGCAGCGAGAGCTGGCTTGCCGCGTGTTGCAGTTCGGCGATCCGCGCGACCGTGGCCGGGTCGTTGCCCCGTTCGGACAGTGCCTGCGTCAGCTTGCGGATCTCGGCGTTCAGCTCCGCGGGCGATCTGCCGGCGAGTTCCGCGGCCACGGGCTCGGCCAGGTCGTGCATGCGTCGCGCCCGGACCGCGAACGCGGTGATCGGACGGCCCGACTCGTCGCGCACGGTGCCGCGCAGGACGAGCCCCTGTTCGAGGACGATCGTCACGTCGGACTGGACCGCGAGGTCCAGGCGCTGCCGGACGGAGACGTAGCCCTGCGCCCGGGCCAGCACGGAGGTGGGCGCGGTGCGCAGGTAGTCGATCGCGAACCGGCCGTCGTCGCCGGTCGTCGCGTGATGTTGCGCCGCCGGCTGGCCGGCGGTGGTCGCGTACACCGTCGCCTTCGCGATGGGCCGGCCGGCACGGTCGACGACCACGCCGGTGAGCATCGCGCCCGGCTGCAGGACCAGCGGCGCGAGCACTTCCTCGTCGCCTTCGCTGACGGCGAACGAGTCCGTCCTCGCGGGCAGCATGCGGGTCGCGCGCGCCACGACGAAGAACGATCCTGCCGGCACGTGGGTCAACTCGAAGCTGCCGGTGCCGTCGGTCTCCGTCGCGGTGACGTGCCGCGTGCCGTCCAAGGACCACGCCATCCGGGTGGCTCCGTCGGGCTGCAGCTCGACCGTGGCACCCGCGACCGCGCTGCCGTCGCCGCGCACGACCTGCCCGCGCACGCGCGCGCCGCCGCCGAGCACGATGTCGCCGAGCACGACTTCGTCGCTCACCTCCGACACCGGCCGGTCGACCACCGAGGGCGCGTGCTCGGGATGCGAAGCGCGCACGCGGACGGTGCGCGGCAGGCGCATCGGTCCGCGCAGCGCGAACGTTCCGTCCGCGGCCGTGGTCACGGGGCGACGCACCCGCTCGGAGCCGCCGCCGCGCAGCTCGACGTGCACCGCCGCGCCGGCGATCGGGCCGCCGAACCGGTCGACCACGCGCCCGCGCACGGTGATCGTGCGGGCCTGCAGCTCCTCGCGGTCGGCCTCGGATGCGGCCGTCGGGTCGGGCTCGACCACGCTGCGCTGCGCGTCGGGCGCGGTCACGTCGGCCGCTTCGTCCTGCGGCGCGTTCGTCTCGACGTCGGCGACGGTCCACTGCACGACCTCGGCGTCGCGCGGCCAGAGCGCGACGAACGCGACGGCACACACGACCGCAAGGGCGGCGGCGATGGCGCGGAGCGAGGTCATGGACGACGCGGTCCTCGGGCCGGGACCGCAAGCGGGCGCTTCGCGGCAGAGCTTACAACCGATGGTCGGGGCATTGCGTCTGCGGTGGGATCGAGTGGCGTGGGGACGCGGTTCGCGCTGCGACGACCGAGGCGCGTCGTTGTTCCGCGCGCGAGCACCGAGAAGCGTGGCGGCAGGTGCTGACGGCGGCCGAACGGGGCCGGCCCGGCGCGCGGCGGTCGGGCTGCGCCGCGATGGTTCGGGCCTTGCCTCCCGCGCCCGTGCTCAGAGGAAATCGACGTCGAGCGCGGGTGACGTCCCCGCACCCGCGGCGCCGAGCGTCAGGAACTGCACCCCGATCCCGCGCGCCGCCGGACCGGCGTGCACGAAGGACCAGATGGCGTCTCCGTTCGCGTCGGCGAGCGTCGGCCACGCGAACGGCGCCACGAACGGGTCGAGGCCGACCCACAACGGGGCGCCGAAGAGCGAGCCGGCGGTGAACTCGGGTACGACGCGCAGCGGCGAGATGCACAGCACGCAGGGGGACAGCGGAGCCGCGCCGCGCGCTTCCACCCGGGCCGGACCGCGCGGGATTGGGAGCGCCGGCATGACGGCGATCGCGGGCCGCGCCGCGCCCACGTCGATCACCGTGCTGCGCGCGCTCATCCAGTCCTCGACCGCCACGAACAACCGCCCGCCGCCGGGGGGCTGGAACGCCGCGAAGGTCCCGGCGCCGGCCTCGCGCCGCCAGGCCAGCCACGTCGTCCCCGCGTTGCCGGTCGCCACGAACGGCGTCGTCTCGCGCGCGCCGGTCGCGAGGTCGGCGCGCCACACCTGGCCGCGCAGGCTGTCGGTGACGTACACCCGCCCGGCGTCGTCGACCGCGAGGTCGAACGCGCCGTCGAGCCCGCGCACCGCGACCGTCGCGTCGGCGAGCGTGAGCATCGGCCCGCCGGCGAGTGCCGCGGCGACGCGCGCGGCGGCGAACCGCACGATGTCGCTGCTGCTCGGCGGCGGCGGGCTGACCCCGGCCTGCGTGGCGTAGAGCAGGTCGCCGTTCGGCGTGCACGCGATCGGGCCCGACGGGCCGACCAGGCGCGCGATCTCGCGGTGGCCGGAAGCGGGGTCGAGGACGAAGATCCCCGCGTTCGCGCCGGGGGCGGGCCACGCCGGATTGGCCGAGGCCAGCAGGCGGCCGCCGGCGAACAGAAGGTCGAACACGTGCGGCGGGATCCGGCCCACGGCGCGCGTGTGCCGGCGCACCGGGTCGTGGTGGTAGAGGACCGCGTTGCTCTCGTCGGTGAACCACACGCTGCCGTCGTTCGGGTCGACCGCGAGCGCGCCGATCCAGTCCTGCACCGGAAGCCCGAACGCGAACGTGGGCGCGCCCTGCGCGTCGACCGACACGAGGATGTTGCGGTGCGCGGCCCACAGGGTGTCGGTGCCCTGCGCGTACGCCAGCGCGGTGACGCCGGCCGGCATGCCGGTCGGCTGGTAGCGCGCGAGCGCCGCGAACCCCGGCGACACGGTCTGCGCCGGCAAGGGCAGCGCGGCCGCGACGGTCAGGAGGAGGCTCGGTGCGATGCGCCCCACGACCCGGGCGAGGCTAGCTCGCGCCCACGCCCCGGCAAGATCGCGCTCTCGCGGGCGGACACGCCGGCCGCGAACGGTCCGAGCGCCGTGCGGCAGGTCCGGCGGCGCGCGCGCGAGCGCCGGCGTGCACCGCCGGCCCGCCCGCTTACGATGCCCGCGCCGTCCGCGGTGCCTCGGTCCGCGGTGCGGCGGCGTCCGCGACCTTGCCGGTCGCGTGCCAGGTTCCATAACAGTTCGATGCCCTTGCGACCAACGCCCGCGATCGCCCTGGGTGCAGTGCACGAGCGGCTCGCGCCCCTCGGACTCAACCTGGTCGGCATCACGAGCGCGGAGGGATTCGACAAGACGCAGCCGAGCGGCCGCCGCGTGCGCGAGCTGATGCCCACGTGCGGCACGATCCTCGTGGTCGGGAGCGGCGGGCGCGACTTCTGGCAGAAGATGCTGAGCGACCTCGGCGAGCCGGTGCGCGACCCGCAGGCGTCGTACCGACCGATCGAGGATCGCTGCGCGCGCAGCAGCCGCGAACTGGTCGAGTGGCTCGCGGAGGCGGGCGTCGTCGCGCGCGCGGTGTGCGCGCAGCGCACGCCTTCGTTGAACTTCGCGCAGCTCGCGGAGATGGCAGGCCTCGGCGTCGTGTCGCCGGTCTCGGAGTGGTTGATCCACCCGCAGTACGGGCCCTGGGTCAGCGTGCGCTACGCGCTGCTGCTGGAAGGGATGCCGTTCGGTACCGCCTTCACGCGGTCGCTCGCCGGCGAGTACCAACCGTGCGCCGGCTGCGACCAGCCGTGCGTGCGCGCGTGTCCGGCGCACGTGTGTTCGGGAGGGAGCATCGAGCGCGGCCGCTGCGCGACCTGGCGGCACGATGGGGGATGCGAGTCGGGCTGCGAGATGAAGCGCGCGTGCCCGCGCGGCGCGGACCACCGGTTCGACGCGGAAGAGGAGCGGTTCCGGCACGCGTATGCGCTGTTCGACCTGCAGCGCGAATACGGGCTCGGGATCTGGCGCTTCGTCCCCCGCCGCCTGCGCGAACGGCGCGATTGGTGGTGATCCGGTCGTCCCGGCGACTGCAAGTCGGCCCCGCGCGCACCTCCTCGTCGGTACGCGCGCTGCCGGCCTGAGCGCCACGGACGCTCGTCGGCGAACGGCACGACGCCCGCGTGGCCCACGACCGGGCGGCCGATGCGACCTCCGCGCCGGCCCGCCGGCGCACGGTTCGCAGTCGCGATGCCGGACCCGCGGTCCGAGCAAGCACGGGGTGCGCCGGGTCTTCGTTGCCGCGGCCGCGAGGCGGCCCTATTGTCCGCGCCCTCACGCCGTCCGTCCATGTCTCCCGCCCGCCGCTCCGTCGCCTTGACCCCGGACGTGCGCTTCGCGCCGGACACGTTCGTGATCATCGCCGGACCGTGTGCCGTCGAGTCGCGCGAGCAACTCCTGGAGACCGCGGCCGCCGTGGCCGCCGCCGGAGCGCACGTCCTGCGCGGCGGAGCGTACAAGCCGCGCACGTCGCGGCACTCCTTCCAGGGACTCGGCGCACCCGGGCTCGACCTGCTGCGCGACGCCGCGATGCGCACCGGCCTGCCGATCGTGACCGAGGTCCTCGACCCGCGCGACGTCGACCTCGTCGCGGGCGCGGCCGACATGGTGCAGATCGGCTCGCGCAGCATGCAGAACTTCCCCCTCCTGCGCGAGGTCGGCAGGCTGCGCAAGCCGGTGCTCCTGAAGCGCGGCGCGGCCGCGACGCTCGACGAGTTCCTCAAGGCCGCCGACTACGTCGCCGGTGCCGGCAACGAGGACATCGTGCTGTGCGAGCGCGGCATCCGTTCGTTCGACCCGTCGGTGCGCAACACGCTGGATCTGGCCGCGGTGCCCGCACTGCGGCGCGCGTGTCCGTTCCCGATCATCGTGGATCCGAGCCACGGCACCGGGCGCGCGGACCTGGTCGCGCCGATGGCGCTCGCCGCGCTCGCGGCCGGAGCGGACGGGGTCATGATCGAGGTGCATCGAGACCCGGAGGCTGCCCTGTGTGACGGCCCGCAGGCGCTGCTTCCCGGCGAGTTCGCCGAACTGGTCGGCGAGCTGCGCCGTTGGGCAGCCTGCAGCGGTAGGAGCCTGCCTGTCCCGGAAGACGCCGTACGCCGAGAGGCTTGAATGGATCGGAAGCCGTACATCGCGGGCAACTGGAAGATGAATCTCGATCGGGCGCGCGCGCTCGATCTGGTGAAGACGATCAAGGGGCGGCTCGGTGACGGGACCGAGAAGGAGGTGGCGATCTTCTCGCCGTCGGTGTTTCTCGCCGACGTCTCCGCGGTCGCGCAGGGTTCGCCCCTCGGCATCGGCGGGCAGAACTTCTTCTACGAGTCCGAAGGTCCGTACACCGGCGAGATCTCGGCGCACATGCTGCGCGAAGTCGGCGCGGACCGCGCGCTGATCGGCCACTCCGAACGCCGCCACTTCTTCCGCGAGCTGGACGAGTGGATGGGCAAGAAGGTGCGCGCCGCGCTCGCCAACCACTTGCTGCCCGTGCTGTGCATCGGCGAGACGATCGAGGAGCGGCGCGCCAACCGCACCGAGCGCGTGCTCAAGAAGCAGCTCGAGTCGGGCCTCGAGTTCGTGCAGCCGAACGACATGCACCGCGTGACCATCGCGTACGAACCGGTGTGGGCGATCGGCACCGGCGAGGTCGCGACTCCGGAACAGATCGC
>DATGPD010000594.1:0-4630 GCA_035305285.1 Planctomycetota bacterium | reverse complement strand
TGCCCGCGCTGGACCAGCAGGTGGGTGAGCTTGGCGATCGAGGTCGTCTTGCCCGAGCCGTTCACCCCGACGACCAGGATGACCGTCGGACCGCTCGGCGCGCGGGCGAGCGTGCCCTCGCAGCCCTGCAGGCGCGCGAGCAGCTTCTTGCGCAGCAGCTCGGGGACCTCGGACGCCTCGGTGATCTCGCGCTTCCGCCAGGCCTGCTTCAGCTCCTCGACCACGCGCGAGCCGGTGATGCCGAGGTCGGCGCCGTACAGCACCTCTTCCAGCTCGTCGAGGAGGCTCTCGTCGAGCTTGCGGCCCAAGGCGAACAGGCGGGCGAAGCCGGCAGCGAGCTTGTCGCGCGTCTTCTGCAGCCCGCGCAGCAGGCGGCCGAAGACCATCAGGAACCCTGCTCCAGCGGTCGACGGGCCGGAGCCGCGAGCACGCCCTTCTCGATGTCGATCCGCACGCGGTCGAGGATGCCGTTGATGAACGAGCCGGAGTTCGCCGTCGAGAACCGCTTGCCCAGCTCGATCGCCTCGTTGATCGTCACCTTGGGCGGGATGTCGGGGCAGTACATCAGCTCGTAGATCGCCATGCGCAGGATGTTGCGGTCGATCGCCGCCATGCGGTGCAGGTCCCAGTTGCGGGTGACGGCAGCGAGGATCTTGTCGACTTCGGCGCGGTGCGCATGGGTGCCCTGGATGAGGCGCAGCGCGAACTCGCGCAGCTCGCGGTCGCGGCGCAGGCCGCGCCGCGCGGGCTGGGCGCCCTCGTCTTCGCCCATCTCCGCTTCCGCCTCCGCCGCGTCCAGGAACCGGGTCATCTCCTCCAGCGCGTCCGGGCCGCGGAGGTCGAGGTGGTATAGGAATTGAACCGCGTACTCGCGGGCTTTCGTCCGTCGACGCATGCGCAGCCTGGGTGAAAGAGCAACGGGGAAGCCCGACAGGGTACCGGCCGCGCCGCGACGGACAAGAGCGCGCTGCGGGGTGCATCGAGCCGGCGGCAACGGGCGGTCGCCGCCGCCGCGCAGTCGTACGCCGGGCCGTCGCTCAGCGCGGCAGCGTGGCGCGCAGGAGCGCCATGTCCAGCGCGGCCAGCGCCGCTTCGATGCCCTTGTTGCCCGCGCTGCCCCCGGCGCGGTCGAGCGCGTCGGCCAGCGATTCGCAGGTGAGGACGCCGAACGCGATCGGCACGCCGGTCGCGAGGCCGGCGTCGAGCAGGCCGCGCGCGGCGGCGGTGCACACGTGGTGGTAGTGGTCGGTGCCGCCGCGGATCACCGCACCGAGCGCGACGATTCCGGCGTAGCGGCCGGTCTCGGCGAGCCAGCGGCAGGCGAGCGGCAGCTCGAACGCGCCGGGGACCTGCACGAGGTCGACCGCCTCGCGCGCGAACCCGTGCCGCGCGAAGGTCGAGAGCGCGCCCTCGACCAGCCGGTCGGTGACCGTGTCGTTGAACCGGCTCGCGACGATGGCGAAGCGGGCGTGGGCGATCCGGTCGTAGGCGGTCATGGCGGCATTGTGGGGGGGCGGCCGACCGCGGGCGAGAGCGCGCCGCGCTGGAATGCGCGCGGCCGCGCGGTTAGTTCACGGGGCGGATGCCTTCGCTCGTCGCCTGGTTCTGGCTGTGCCTCGCGGCGACCCTCGTCCTGGTCGGTCTCACGCTCGCGACCGGACGGCGGCGCAGGCGCCGGGCCCACGTCGCCCTCGCGCTCGCCGCGGTCGCCCTGCTGGCCGTGACTGTCGTGTTCGCCGAGCGGATGGCGGGCGCGCGCGACTTCCCCCGGGGGCCGATGCGTATCCACCTGGTGTTCGCCAAGAGTGCCGCGTTCATGGTGCTCCCGGTCGCGGTCACGGGGATCCTGCTGTGGCGCTCGCCGCGCACGCGCTGGGCGCACCGCGCGGCGGTGATCGCGTTCCTGACCCTCACCGTGATCGCGATCGGCACCGGTACCTGGGTGTTCTCGCTGTCGACGCCGAAGTGACGCACCCGGCGGGCGCGGCCCCGCTCAGAGGGCGCGGATGACGATCAGCGACGCGTCGTCGTCGAAACTGCTTGCCCGGCCGGTGAAGGCCTCGACCGTGGCGAGCACGTGGTCGACCACGGCGCGCGCGTCGCCGCCGACCGCGGCGACCAGCGCCGCGCGCAGGCGTTCCTCGCCGAACATCTCGTCGCCGCCCGGCGCGGTCGCCTCGGTGATCCCGTCGCTGTAGAGCACGACGACGTCGCCCGGGGCGAGCGCGACCTCGACGTCGGTGCACGGGCAGTCCGGCGCGAACCCGAGCGGCGGGCCGCTCGCGGTGAGGGCCAGCACTTCGCGGTCGCGCGCGCGGCAGAGCAGCACCGGGTTGTGCCCGGCGCTCGCGAAGTGCAGCGTGCGCCCGTGCGGCGCGAGGCGCAGCGCGGCGCAGGTCACGAACATGCCGCTCGCGCCCACCTCCTGTGCAACGGAGGCGTTGAGGCGGGCGAGCGCCGCGGCCGGCATCGCGGTCGCCGCGGCGCGGAAGTGTGCGCGCGTGGACACCATGAGCAGCGCGGCGTGCAGGCCGTGGCCGCTCACGTCGGCGAGCACCGCGTAGATCCCGCCGTCGGGGACGCCGAAGAGGTCGACGTAGTCGCCGCCGACCGAGCGCGACGGCCGGCTGCAGAACGCGTAGTCCCAGCGCGGACTGCTCGGCGCGCCGTGCGGCAGCAGGCGCGCCTGCACGGCGGCCGCGACCGCGAGCTGCGTCTCCAGCTCCTTGGCGAGCACCGCCTCGCGCTCGAGCTGCAGGCGGTGGAGCAGGGCGGCGCCCAGTTCGCCCAGCGTGCGCAGCGTCGCGAGCTTGCGGTCGCGGTCGGCGTCGTCGACCTCGACGTTGAACACGAGCACGAGCCCGGCCTCGACGCCGTGGTAGTGCAGCGGGCAGGTGACCACGCTCGTGACCGCGCGGCCCTCCTCGGTCATCTCCGGGAACCCCGGATCGCCGCGGTGGAGCAGTGCGGGCGGGTCGCCGATCCGGCGCAGCGGCCACCAGCCGTCGGCGGCGCGCATGCCGAGCACGAGGTGGTCGGGGACGCCGAGCACGTGGTCGACCGTCAGCCGGCTGGTCGGGTCGCCGATGCACGCGAAGCTGAGCAGGGCGGCGTGGTTCGACCGCAGCAGGCTCGCGACCAGGCGGAGAAGGCGCGCCGCGGTGACCTCGTGGTCCTTCTCCTGGAACAGGACGACGCCCTCCTCGAACGCCTGCAAACTCGCGCAGTAGTGGTCGACCATCGACAGCGCGGCCTCGTCGAGCTTCAGGTTGGCGACCGCCGCGGCGTAGTGGTCGAGCGCCGCGCCGAGCCCCGGGAGCGCGGCGAGGTCGTCGGCGCAGCACGCGACGAGGTGCCCGATCGTCTGGCCGCGGTAGCGCAGGGGCGCGCGCTGCAGGTCGGCGGCGCGCCACGCGTCGGCCGGCACGCGCGTGCCGGTGCGCAGCGGGCAGCCCTCGCCGTGCGCCAGCTCGACGCTCACCAGACCGTCGTCGCGGTCGTCGACCAGCATGGCGAACGGCGCGCCGCGCAGCAGGCGGGTGAACAGGCCCGCGGCGAGATCGCGCAGCGCCGTCAACGAGCGCGGCAAGTGCAGCTCCAGGTGGGCGTCGGCGACGACCGGCTCGGCGTGCAGCGCGTCGACCATCAGCCGGTGACCGCGGTCATCGTCGCGACGGCGCGCTCCATCGCCTCCGCCAGCTCGGCGCGCACCGCGGCACGGTCGTCCGGGGCGATGCCGAGTCGGCCGAGCACGGCGTCGGCCGCCTCGATCGGTTCGGCGCGCACGCCGGGCGCGTGGCCGAAGCCGAGCGCGTTCGCCACGCGGTCGGCCGCCTGCACGATGCACGCCTCGCGCTCCGAGGCCGAGCCGACGTCGGCCGTGTGGTGGAGCTTCACGACCTCCTGCACGAGCGGAGTGATGTTCCACTTCGCCGCGACGAGCGCGCCGGCTTCGGTATGGTCGATACCCGCGACGGCTCGTTCGACCTCGAGTCCCGGCGCCCCGGGCGGCACGGTGGCGCGGCGCTCGGTGAGGTACGGGGCGAGCAGCATCTTGCCGATATCGTGGAGCAGACCCGCGACGAACAGTTGCTCGCCCAGCTCGGCGTCCGCCCCGGTCCTTCGCGCGAGCAGCCGCGCGCCGGCGGCGACGGTGATCGAGTGCAGCCAGAGGCCGCGGTCGGCGAAGCCGTAGCAGCGGAAGTCGCGCGCGAGGAACTTCGCGGCGCTGGTCGCCAGGATCAGGCTGCGCAGCCCGCGGAAGCCGAGCACCATGATCGCCTCGCGCACGGTCCCGACCGGATGGCGCAGGCCGTAGAACGGCGAGTTGACCATCCCGAGCATCTTGGCGACGAGCACCTGGTCGAAGCACAGGCAGCTCTCCAGCTGGGCGGGCTCGGTGTCGGGCCGGTCGAGCAGACGCAGCACCCGGATGACCACGTCGGGCAGCGGCGGGATCAGGTCGCTCTTGTGCAGGATCTCCCGCCGGGTGCGTTCCTGCTGCGCCAGTTGCGCCAGTGTCGGGTTGCTCACGCCGCCTCCGCGCCCGCGCGGCTGCTGCCGGGCAGCGCGCAGGGCCATGCATCCCTTCGGATCGCGGGCCGGGTGGCCCATAGCCTTTCGCAGCGTT
>DATGPD010000593.1:0-3504 GCA_035305285.1 Planctomycetota bacterium | reverse complement strand
CCGGCGTGCACGCTCGTCCAGATCCTGGAGACCGTGCCGCCCGAGGTGCTGTTCAACGCCGAGTACCCCTACTACTCGTCGTTCTCCGACTCGTGCGCGCACGCGCGCGCCTGCGCGCACGAGCTGATCGACCGCTGCAGGCTCGGACCGGCGAACCTGGCGGTCGAGCTGGCGAGCAACGACGGCTACCTCCTGCGCCACTTCCTGGAGCGCGGCGTGCGCGTGCTCGGCATCGACCCGGCGCCTGGACCGGCGGCCGCGGCCGAGAAGATCGGGGTGCCGACCAGGGTCGCGTTCTTCGGGCGCGCGCTGGCCGAGGAGCTGCGCGCGCAGGGCACGTGCGCGGACGTCCTGGTCGCGAACAACGTGCTCGCGCACGTCGCCGACACCAACGGGTTCGTCGCCGGGATCGCCACGTTGCTCGCCGACCACGGGGTCGCGAGCATCGAGTTCCCCTACGTGCGCGACCTCATCGAGAAGTGCGCGTTCGACACGATCTACCACGAGCACCTCTGCTACTTCTCGGTGCGCTCGGTCGACGCGCTCCTCGCGCGGCACGGCCTGCACCTCGTCGAGGTGCGGCGTCTGCCGACGCACGGCGGCTCGCTCCGCCTCTACGTCGAGAAGGCGCCGCGCCCGCGGCCGACGGTCGACGCGCTGCTCGCCGAGGAGGCCGAGCTGGGCATCGACCGCGCGGACTACTACCGCGCGTTCTCCGACCGGGTGCGCACCCTCGGCGAGCGGATGCGCGCGCTGCTCGCCGAGCTGCGCGCGCAGGGCAAGCGGATCGCCGCCTACGGCGCCGCGGCGAAGGGCACGATCATGCTCAACTGGGTGAACGCGCCGCCCGGGACGATCGACTACGTCGTCGACCGGAACGTGCACAAGCAGGGCAAGCTGATGCCCGGCGTCCACCTGCGGATCGACTCTCCAGCACGGCTCGCCGACGACCGACCCGATTACCTGTTGATCCTGCCGTGGAACCTCACCGAGGAGATCGTGGCGCAGCAGGGGGCGTTCCGCGCCGCGGGCGGCAAGTTCATCGTGCCGGTCCCCGAGCCGCGGGTGATCGCGTAGCCGCGCGCGACACGAGCGGAGCGTGTCCGTGGTGAGGCCGACGGACCCGGGTGCGCTTCGCGCGGGGTCGCTCTGCACCCGTGCAGCGCCGACTCGCGTCCGACGCGCGACCGGCTTGGAGGCTCGCCCGCGCGCCGGGCGTGCGCTCCCGCACGCTGCGCCGTTGCCCCCTCCCGCCCGACGGGCGCCGCCGGGTGGCAGCGTCGCACCGCGGAGCTATTGTCCGTGCCGCGCCATGACGTTCGTCCGCTCCTTCCGCCGGGTCCTGCACCCGGCGTTCGTGCTCGCCCTGCTCCTCGCCCCGCTCGTCGCCCAGGACGACGAGACCAGGTTCAATCTGGCGCAGGCCGACAAGCTCAACCAGTTCGCCAAGAACGCGAGCAAGAAGGGCTTCCCGCGGCAGGCGCGCGAGATTTGGATGCGGGTGCTCAAGCTCTACGACCCGGACAACGCCGACGCGCGCAAGGGGCTCGGCCACGTCCGCGTCGGATCGTCGTGGGCACCCGACCCCAAGGCCGTCACGTCGCTCGACGACACCGGGACCAGCGCCGACGCCGCGGCCCTGTTCCGTGCCTTCGAGAACCTGAAGAAGGAACTCGCCGCCGCCCACAAGCGCCAGGCGCAGCACTGGGCCAAGGCCGAGCGCAACGACAAGGCGATGCACCACTGGAACATGGTGCTGCGCTGGGTGAAGGACGACGTCGACGCCCAGAAGGCGCTCGACCACCGCGACCTCGGCGGGATCACCGGCACCGACCTGGAGCAGAAGCTCTACGAGCGCTCGAAGATGATCGAGCAGGCGGTCGCCGAGCAGGGACGCATCGACTACCCGGTCGAGGCCGTGCAGGTCCAGGAGCCGGTGCTGGAGCGCGCGCAGGTCAAGTACGTCAGCTTCCGCTCCGAGCACTTCCTGCTGCACGGGGACCCCGGCGAAGAGGACAACCTGCAGCGCGCGCTGGTGTGGGCCGAGCGCGCGCGCCGCGTGTGCGAAGCGGCCTTCCCGTGGAGCGCGGACGTGCGCGGCAAGATGGCCTACTTCGTCGCCAAGGACACCTACGTCCAGATCCTGCGCGCGCACGCCGACCAGGTGCCGAACGTCGAGTGGCGCATCGAGCACACCTCGACCAGCGGGATCGGCGACCTGCTCTTCGGCTGCACGGGTAGCGCGCAGGTGCTGTTCGACGCCGTGGTGCGCAACGTCGCGCAGCGCCACGCCGGCTTCCGCACGACCGGCCTCAGCGAAGGCATCGGCCACACCCTGGTCGGGATGATGTTCAACAACAACCGCCTGTTCCAGGTCGGGCTCACCAAGCCGGACGAGGAGGAGACGGTCACCACCGAGGAGGAGTTCGAGTACCGCTCGCCGGACTTCGACGTGTGGAAGACCCTCGCCCTGGAGATGGCGTGGAAGCTGACCGGCGGCGTGCCCGTGGTGCAGGTGCCGCTGGTCGACGTGATGACCTTCAGCAACGAGGAGCGCATCAAAGCGTGGTCGTTCTGCGACTACGTGCTGCGCCGCGATCCGGAGCTGCTGCGCGCGCTGGACAACCTGGCGATGGAGCAGCTCTCCGCCAGGCGCCGCCAGCCGGTCGAGCTGGCCAACAAGTTCGCGCAGGCGACCCAGGTGACCCTCGCCCAGCTCGACAAGGAGTGGGAGGACTTCTGGACCGAGGCGACGCCGGTGCTCGCCGCGATCCGCAACAACACCCCGCCGCTGAAGGCGGTGGGCAAGAACGTCGAGAAGTGGCTGGTCGCGTTCAACGAGGCGCGCGCCGCGAACAGGGCCACGCCGGTGACCCTGTCGGCGCAGTTCTCGACGCGCTGCTACGAGCACGCGCTCTACCTCAAGGCGAACAAGGGCGAGCGCGGCCCGCTCGCCGAGCACCGCCAGCTCGGCGAGCTGGGCGGCACCCACCTCGGCAGCATGTTCGCGCAGATGGCGCTGGTCGAGGTCGGCGCCGACCTGGGCAAGGCGAAGAAGATGTTCGAGCGCTGGATGGGGATCCCCGGCTACCGCGACGCGCTCGTGCACGACTTCCTGCGCACGGTCGGGATCTCGCAGGAGGGCGACGTCCTGGTCATCAATGTGACTTCCGGGCTCGGCCCGCCCAAGTCGAAGAAGTCCGGCTACCTGTGCCACCCGTGGAAGGGCGCGACCGGCATCGAAGTGCAGGTCGACGTCGCGGACATCGGACCCGAGCTGGTCGCGCTCCTGGAGAAGCACGGCCGCAAGGGGCAGAAGGTCGTCGGCTACCCGCTGACCCTGCACTTCGGGATCAACATCCCCGGCGACCGCCACTCGTACCGCTGCACGGCGATCGACGCGCGCGGCAACCGGATCGACGGAGCCATCCTCCTCGACAGCGGCACGATCCGCCGCTCCACCGCACCCGGCATGTTGACCTTCTATCCGTTCGATCCCCTGCC
>DATGPD010000592.1:0-2448 GCA_035305285.1 Planctomycetota bacterium | reverse complement strand
GCTGCTCGAAGGCAAGCGCGCCAACTTCCTCGCCGCGGTCGCGGGCACCGGGCGCGGGCGCTGCGGCATCGCGTGGGTCGAGCTGTCGACCGGTCAGTTCCTCGTGTCCGAGTGCCCGGGCGACCGGCTGGCCGACGAGCTGGAACGGATCGACCCGGCCGAGGTGCTGGTGGCCGAGGGCTCGGAGCTGGCCGCCGCGATCGGCGAGGGCCGCGCCTGCACGACCGCGCGCCCGCGTTTCGAGTTCGAGGCCGAGAACGCCACGCGCGCGCTGTGCGAGTTCTTCGCGGTCGGCTCGCTCGGCTCGTTCGGGCTCGACGAGTGCGAACTGGCGATGTGCGCCGCGGGCGCGCTGATCCGCTACCTGCAGGCCACCCAGCTCGCCGCGCTGCCGCACGTCCGCCGCATCGAACGCTTCCGGCCCGAGCAGGTGATGCTCCTCGACCGCGCCACGCGGCAGAGCCTGGAGCTGGTCGAGACGATGCGCGGCAGCGAAGGCGGCGCGCGCGGCGCGTCGCTGCTCTCCGTGATCGACCGGACGTGCACGCCGATGGGCGCGCGCGCGCTGCGCGAACGCCTGCTCGCCCCGCTCGTCGACCGCGAGGCGATCGTGCGGCGGCTGGACGCGGTCGAGGCGCTGCTCGCCGACCCTTCGGCGCTGGGCGACCTGCGCACCGAGCTGTCCGACGTGCTCGACCTGCAGCGCCTGACCGCGCGCGCGAGCTGCGGCCGGGCGCACGCCCGCGACCTCGTCGCGCTGCGCCAGAGCCTGCTGCGCCTGCCCGCGGTGGTCGCGTGCCTCGACCGGATCACGCGGCCACCGGCGCTGGAAGCGCTGTATGCGGGCTTCGACGTGCTCGCCGACGTCGCGGACGACATCGGCCGGACGCTGGTCGACGACCCACCGCTGCCGGTGAAGGAAGGCGGGCTGATCCGTCGCGGACACAACGCCGAGCTCGACGAGTTGCACGACCTCGCCCAGGACGGCGTGCAGTGGATGGCGCGCTTCCAGGCGCGCGAGATCGAGCGCACCGGCATCCAGAACCTGAAGGTCGGGTTCAACCGGGTGTTCGGCTACTACATCGAGCTGACCCACGCCGGCAGCAAGGGCGTCACGCTGCCGCCCGACTACCACCGCAAGCAAACCACCAAGAACGCCGAACGCTACGTCACCGACGAGCTGAAGGCGTTCGAGAACAAGGTCCTGCGCGCCGAGGAGCGCAGCAAGGCGCTCGAGTACGAGCTGTTCGTCGCCCTGCGCGAGCGGGTCGCGGCGGCGACCGCGCGGCTACTGGACACCGCGACGCGCGTCGCCGAACTCGACGTGTTCGCCGGCCTCGCGGCGCTCGCGCAGGAGCGCGGCTACCGCAGGCCCTTGGTCGACGACAGCCGCGTGCTGCAGATCAAGGACGGCCGGCACCCGGTGCTGGAGGCGACGCACGCCGCCGGCACGTTCGTCGCGAACGACACCGACCTCGACCCGCCGCGGCGCACGCTGGCACTCCTGACCGGCCCCAACATGGCCGGCAAGTCGACCTACATCCGGCAGAACGCGCTGATCGTGCTGCTCGCGCAGATCGGCAGCTTCGTGCCCGCGGCGAGCGCGCGCATCGGCGTCGTCGACCGGGTGTTCACCCGGGTGGGCAGCGCCGACGACATCAGCCGCGGCGCCTCGACCTTCATGGTGGAGATGGTCGAGACCGCGAACATCCTGCACCACGCGAAGCCACGCAGCCTCGTCATCCTCGACGAGGTCGGCCGCGGCACGAGCACCTTCGACGGCCTCGCGCTCGCGTGGGCGATCGCCGAGGACCTGCACGACCGCATCGGCTGCCGCGCCCTGTTCGCGACGCACTACCACCAGCTCACCGACCTCGCCGGCCCGGGCAAGGGCGTCGTCAACCAGCGCGTCGCCGTGCGCGAGTGGGGCGAGGAAATCGTGTTCCTGCACCGCATCGAGGACGGCAGCACCGACCGCAGCTACGGCCTGCACGTCGCCCGCCTCGCCGGCATCCCGCGCCCGGTCATCGAGCGCGCCCGCGCCGTCCTCGCCCGGCTCGAAGAAGGCGACGAACGCGTCGCCGGCGCACTCGCCGCCACCGCCGCGCAGAAGCCCCCGCGCCGCCAGCAGACCCTGTTCGAACCCCCGCGCGAGAAGCTCCTCAAGGAGATCGCGAAGACCGACCCCAACGCGCTCACCCCGCTCCAGGCCCTGCAGAAGGTCGCGGAGTGGGCCGCCATCGCCCGCGAGAGCTGACATGAACCCGTGGGTGTGGCTCCTCCTCGCCGCCCACGTCGGGGCCTTCGCCGCGTTCGGCCTCGACAAGACCCTCGCCAGGCTCGGCCGCCGTCGCATCCGCGAACGCGCGTTGCTGTGGTGGGTGTTCCTCGGCTGCGTGGGCGCCTGGGCCGCCATGAGCCTGTTTCGCCACAAGACCAGGAAGATGC
>DATGPD010000591.1:0-4430 GCA_035305285.1 Planctomycetota bacterium | reverse complement strand
GGTGATCGCCGTGCGCGTCGGCCTGGGCGACGGGCGGCCGTGCGAACGCTTCAACCTGCACGTATTCGGGCCGCGGCCCGAATCGGTCGCGGAGGTGCGCCCGCGCAGTCGCGGCTACCACGCCGACGGCATCGCGTTCGCCCACGGCGTCACCGCCGGTCCGCAGGTCGTGTATGTCGATCCCGGCGAGCACCTCGTCGCCGACGGGCTCCTGCGCTTCACGCACCACGGTGGATCGGCCCGCTTCGACATCCTGGTCGAGCGAGCCGTCACGGGCCGCGTGCGCGTGGTGTCGGCGGATGGCACGCCGGTCGTGGGCGCCACCGTCGAGCTGTTGCTGCCGCTGGGCGACCGGCCGATCCGGGACCTGACGCCGGCGGCACGCCTCTACGACCTCTGGGAGCTGCGCGGCGAGCGCGCGCTGCGCGTCGCCAGCGCGGTGACCGGCGCCGGCGGCGAGGCGGAGGTGCGCGGTCATCCCGCGACGCGCTACACGCTCCGTGTGCGCAGCTTCGACCAGGCGCCCTCGCTGCAGGACGTCGTGCTCACGCAGGTGCCCCAGCCGTTGGAGGTCCGCATGCCGACGGGCGCGCGGATCGACGGCTTCCTGCAGCCGCCGGATTCGGTCGCCGACATGCGCGCGGTGGACGGCAACAAGGGGCCGAAGGTCGCGCTCGTCTGCATGGTGGACGGCACCGAGGTCCGGATCCAACCCGCGCGCCCGCTGCGCGACGATGGGAAGTTCACGTTCACCTGCGTGCCGCCCGGTGACTACACCCTGGAGTGGACCTGGGACATGCCGGGCGGTGCTTCCGGCACGGTGCTGCTCACCCCCGGAGATGCCCGCCGGCCGGGGATCGGACAGGTGCGGCGGGAGCCGTGGAAGAAGCCGCGGTGGAGCTCGCGCGAGAAGAAGACGCTGCGTCGCGTGCTCGCTTCCGTGCACGGGCTGGGCGAGGGCGAAACGCGAACGCTGTTCGTCGACGCCCGCGACCTGCGCCTCGCGTCGTTGCGCGGGCGGCTCGTCGGTGACTGCGCGTGGGTGACCGCCGCGCGCCTCGTCGCCATCGAGTCGGAGCAAAGGGAAGTCGTGCTGCCGCTCGATGAAGAGCGAGAAGTCTGGATCCGGGCGCTTCCGGGCAGCTACCGCTGCGAGGTCCGGGGCCGGGACACGGCATCCTGGGTGCTGACCGGTCACGCCATCGAGCTGCGCCCCGGCGAGACCGCCGTCTGCGCGTGGTCGATCGACCTCCCCGAGGTCGAGTTGCGCCTCACCGATGCACGGGGAAGACCGGTCGAAGACGTGGAGCTGATCCTGGTGCCCGAAGGGGAACGAGTGCCGCGGGTCCGGACCTCGAGTCTGTCTCCGGAGGCTGCGGGTGCCACGACGCTGCCGGCCTGCGACGCCGACGGTGTCGTGCGCGCGCGGCTGCTGCCGGGCCGCTACACGGTCAAGGTCGGGGAGCACGTAGCCGGTTCGGTCGAGGTGCCTGCCCCTGCTGGCGCGCCGCTTCGCATCGAACTGCCGCCGAAGGCTCTCCGCCCCAGGTAGCGCGCGGTGGAATCCTCGCGGGTTCGGCGCGCCCGCCGCGGAACTCGTCGGCGTCGACTCGGGCCTCGTCGGAGCATCCCCACGCTCCCTCCCCTGCACGTGCGCCGGGCGTCACGTGCACGATCTCGGCCCGCGCAACCTGGGGTGTGGAGGGCGAGGCACGCAGGCCGTGGAGTCCGATCCGGCAGCAACCCCCGCGGCTTCGTCGCGTGCGACGCCACGACGGTGCGCGGCGCGCGGGACCGCGCGCCGCGCGCAGAGCTTACTTGGTCTTCACCGGCGGCTCGGGCCGCTGCGGCAGCGCCGCCGGCTTCTGCTCGGCCAGCTTCTTCAGCTCCTCGACCGCGCGTTCGAGCTGCGGGTCGCGGCCGTCGAGCACCGAGCGCGGGTCGTTCTCGACCACGATGTCGGGTTCGACCCCGTAGCCCTCGATCGCCCACGCGCCGCGTGCGTCGTTGTTGCTGAACTCGGGGACGTTGCAGGTGCCGCCGTCGATCAGCGGCCCGTGGCTCGTGATGCCGACCACGCCGCCCCACGACCGCTTGCCGATCAGCGGGCCGAGCTTCGACTGCTTGAACATCCACGGGAAGATGTCGCCGTCGGACGCCGAGTTCTCGTTGAGCAGGCACACCATCGGGCCGGTGAACACCGCGCTCGGGTAGGTGCGCGGGTGCTCGCCGTGCCGGCTGAACCCGACGCCGAGCAGCTCGCGGCGCAGGCGTTCGATCAGCATCTGCGACACATTGCCGCCGCCGTTGTTGCGGTCATCGATGATCAGGCCGTCCGTCCGGATCTGGCCGTAGAACCACTTGATGAACTCGCGGATGCCGTTCTCGCCCATGTCGGGGACGTGCACGTAGCCGAACCGGCCGCCCGACAGGCGGTCGACGCGCTCCTTGTTGGTCAGCACCCAGTCGAGGTAGACGAGCGGCTGCTCGGACTCGATCGGGTTGACCAGCACCTTGCGCGCGGCCGCGCGCTCCGCAGTCCGGCCGACCAGCAGCTCGACCGCCCGGCCGCCCTTGTGCCGCAGGAGCGCGTACGGGTTGCGGTCGGCGGTCAACTCCTCGCCGTCGATCGCGAACAGGTAGTCGCCCTCCTGCACGTCGACGCCGACCTCGGTGAGCGGCGAGCGATAGCGCGGCTCGGCGTTGTGGCCGCGCAGGATTCTCGCGATGCGGTAGCGCCCGGCCGCCGGGTCGAGGGCGAAGCGCGCACCGAGCAGCGCGGCCCTGGGTCGCGGCGGCTGGTACCAGTCGCCGCCGCTGACGTAGGCGTGGCCGGCGTTCAGCTCGGCGATCATCTCCCCGAGCACGTAGTTCAGGTCGGCGCGGTGCGCGACGTACGGCAGCAGGGCCTCGTACTGGCGCCGCAGGGCCACCCAGTCGTAGCCGTGCATGTTCTCGACGTAGAAGAAGTCGCGGAACCGGCGCCAGACCTCGCGGAACACCTCCTCCCACTCCTGCCTGGGTACGCGGTCGACGGCGAGGCCGTCGGTCGACACGGTCCTCTTCTCGCCGCCGCCGGTCTTCGCGTCGTACAGCGTGAACCCGCCGCCGCTGCGGACCAGGAGCTTGTTGCCCGACGCGCTGAGCACGTAGCCGTGGCAGTCCTCGACGAGCGTCGACGCGCTCCGCTTCTTGCGGTCGAACACGAGGAGTGCGGGCTTCTTGTCGCTCTCGCGCCCGTAGTACGGCGCACCCACGCGCATGAAGAACAGGTGCCCCTCGTTCACTGCGAGCGCGCCGTAGTTGTCGGCCTCGACCGGCACGCGCGCGACGCGGTCGCCCAGGCCTTCGAGGTCGATCCGGATCGGCGTGCGCCCCTTGCCCGCCTCCTCCTTCTTCTCCTCCTCGGCCTCGGCTTCGGCCTTGTCCTTGCCGGCGTCATTCGCGGCCTTCGGCTCCGGAAGCGTCACCTCGTCGCTCTGCGGCGGGAACGGGTGCTTGCCGTCCTTGCGCAGCGCGAGCGCGTAGATGCCCCTCATGCGGTTGAGCGCGAAGTTCCACTCGTAGTTGGTGAACAACTGGGGCTGGAACTCGCGGTCGGAGACGAAGAACAGGTATTCCCCGTTCGGATCCCAGACCGGCTCGTCCTCGTTCCACAGCTCGTCGGTGATCCGCTGCGCGCCGGTCGCCGCGCTCCACAGCCACAGCGAGCGCAGGCCGTTCGGGTCGTTCAGGCTGAACGCGAGCCACGTCGAGTCCGGCGACCACGCGTAGTCGCCCATGCCGCCGCCGGGGTTACGCGCGACCTCGGTGACCACCTTGCTCTCGACGTCCACGATGCGCAGGTGGTGCGTGCAGTCGTGGAACGCGATCTTGGTGCCGTCCGGCGACCACGCGAGCCCGAACATCATCCGCTCGTGGTTCGTCGTGAGCTGCACCGGCGGGCTGCTGCCGTCCTGCGCCACGATCCAGATCTCGTCCTCGCCCGACTGGTCGGAGATGAACGCGACCTTCGTGCCGTCGGGTGACCACGCCGCGGCGCGGTCGTGCGCGCCCGGGCTGCGCGTCAGGTTGCGCACCGGCCCCTTCTCGATCGGCGCGGAGAACACGTCGCCGCGCGCCCAGAACAACGCGCGCTCGCCCTTCGGGCTCAGCGCGAAGCCGCGCACCTGACTGCCGACCGCAAGGCGCGTCGGCCGGCTCGCGGTGCCGTCGTCCGGCACGTGGATGTCGATGCGCCGGTCGGTGCGTTCGCGCGTGTCGAACACTCGCAGCATCCCCTCGCTCTCGTAGATGATCTCGCCGTCCTCGCCGCGCGACGGCCAGCGCACGTCCCAGGTCGTGCTCGACGTGAGCTGCGTGAGCTGTTGCGTCGCCGGGTCGAACTCGAACAGGTTCAGCGTGCCGGTGCGGTCCGAACAGAAGTAGAT
>DATGPD010000590.1:0-6596 GCA_035305285.1 Planctomycetota bacterium | reverse complement strand
CGACGAGCAGGATGCGCAGGGAATCACCCGACATCGGTGGAGGCGGAGGCTACCCTGCCGCCCCGCGCCGGCCGAGCACCGAGGTTGCTTTGCGCTCCGCCACCGCTACGTTGCGCGCCACGGTCAGCGCCTTCGCGCCGGCGGAGGCGTTTCTCTCTCTGCTCTCTTCGTTCGTGCAGCTCCGGGAGGGGCCTCGTGGACAGAATCCGCGTCAAGGGCGGGCGCGAGCTCGGCGGTGTCGTGCAGATCTCCGGCAGCAAGAACGCTGCGCTGCCGATCCTCGCCGCCGTCTTGATGGTCGATGGCGTCGTGCGGCTGAAGAACGTGCCGCGGCTCACCGACATCGACAACCTGCTCCGGATCCTGCAGCTCCTGGGCGTGCGTTCGCACCGCGCCGCCAACGGCGACCTCGAGCTGGAGGCGGTCGACAAGACGATCCGCGACGCCCCCTACGACCTCGTGCGCACCATGCGCGCGTCGTTCGTCGTGCTCGGCCCGCTGTGGGCGCGGCGCGGCACCGGCAGGGTGAGCTACCCCGGCGGCTGCGTGATCGGGCACCGTCCGGTCGACTTGCACATCAAGGGGCTGCGCGCGATCGGGGCGCGCATCGACCAGAACGACGGCTACCTGACCGCGTCGGGGCCCGTGCGCGGCGGCGTCGTCTACCTCGGCGGCCACCAGGGCTGCACCGTGCTCGGCACCGCCAACGTCGTGATGGCTGCGACGCTCGCCAAGGGCAAGACCTGGATCGAGCACGCGGCGATGGAGCCGGAGGTGCAGGACCTGTGCCACTTCCTCAACGCCTGCGGCGCGAAGATCAGCGGCATCGGCAGCCACTGCCTGGTCGTCGAAGGCGTGGACCGGCTGCACGGCTGTGAGTGGACGGTGATCCCCGACCGGATCGAGGCCGGCACCTTCCTGTGCGGCGCGGTCGCGACCAACTCGAACGTCACGGTCGCGGGGATCCGCCCCGACCACATGTGGTGCGTGATCGACCGCCTGCAGGCCGCCGGCGCGCAGCTCGAGGTCGGTGACACCTGGGTGCGCAACGTCCCGACCCGGCACGGGCGGATCACGTCCGTCGACATCACGACCTTGCCCTACCCCGGCTTCCCGACCGACCTGCAGGCGCAGTTCATGGCGCTCATGGCGCGCGCCGACGGCGTGTCGGTGATCACCGAGAAGGTCTATCCCGAGCGGTTCATCCACGCCTCCGAGCTGGTCCGCCTCGGCGCGCGCATCCGGCGCGAGGGCCCGAGCGCGATCATCGAGGGCACCGAGCAGCTCACCGGCGCGCCGGTGATGGCGAGCGACCTGCGCGCGTCCGCCGGTCTCGTGGTGGCCGGTCTCGTCGCGCGCGGTCAGACCGAGGTCCGGCGCGTGTACCACATCGACCGCGGCTACGAGCGGATCGAGCAGAAGCTGCAGCACATCGGCGCCGACATCGAGCGGGTGAGCGAGGGTTAGTGCCCGTCGCAAGGGCTCGGGGTCGGCGGGGCGATGCACACCCGACTGCCACACCCCCGGGCGCGGGCGGCCTGTCCAGCCCGCTGCTGCACCGCTTTTCCAACGTGCGGATCAGGCGGGCGTCCGACCGCCGCGCGGCCGGGCTCCGGACGCCGGCAGCTCGGCTGTCTTGTCTCGGGCGGTGAGGCGCGCCGCCTGCACGCGCCGGCGCCGTGAGCCTTCCGCCGGCCGCCGCGGCGGACTACCCTGCGCGCCGTGTTCGACTCCCTCGCCAACGCTCTCGGCGCCGCGTACCGCTCGATCGTCGGCAACAAGACGCTCACCGAGGCCAACATCGAGGAAGGGATCAAGGCGGTCCGTCAGGCACTGCTCGAGGCGGACGTCAACTTCAAGGTCGCGAAGGAGTTCATCCAGGACGTCAAGGCGCGCGCGCTCGGCCAGGACGTCATCAAGTCGGTCGATCCCGGCCAGCAGTTCATCAAGGTCTTCCACGACGCGCTGACCGACCTGCTCGGCGGCACGGCGACCGAGCTGCCGGTCGCGGACAAGGGGCCGCTGATCCTGATGCTGGCCGGCCTGCAGGGCTCGGGGAAGACGACGACGTGCGCCAAGCTCGCCCTGTGGCTGCGGCGCAAGAAGAAGAAGAACCCGTTGCTGGTCGCCGCCGACCTGCAGCGGCCGGCCGCGGTCGACCAGCTCGTCACGCTCGGCAAGCAGCTCGGCATCAAGGTCTACGCCGAAGGGCCGGGAGCGCGGCCGCCCCTCGTGTGCCAGCGCGGCATCGAGGTCGCCAAGCGGGACATCCACGACGTCGTCATCCTCGATACCGCCGGTCGCCTGCACGTCGACGACGAGCTGATGACCGAACTGCAGGAGATCCACGCCAAGTGCCAGCCGCACGGCGTCCTGCTGGTGTGCGACTCGATGCTCGGCCAGGACGCGGTCAACTCCGCGCTGGAGTTCCACCGCCGCCTGCCGATCTGGGGCGTGATCCTCACCAAGGTCGACGGCGACGCGCGCGGCGGCGCGGCGCTGTCGATCAAGAAGGTCACTGGCCGGCCGATCCTGTTCGCCGGCGTCGGAGAGAAGCCCGACGACCTGGAAGAGTTCGACCCGGCGCGCATGGCCGGGCGGATCCTGGGCATGGGCGACGTCGTCGGCCTGGTCGAGAAGGCCCAGGAGGTCATTGACGCCAAGGAGGCCGAGAAGGCTGCGCGCAAGATGGCGCGCGGCAAGTTCGACTTCGAGGACTTCCTCGGCCAGATGCAGATGATCCGCCGGCTCGGGCCGCTGAAGAAGGTGCTCGGCATGCTGCCCGGCGTCGGCGCGGCGCTGAAGGAGGTGGACCTCGACGACAAGCACTTCAAGCGCGTCGAGGCGGTCATCCAGTCGATGACCCCGCGCGAGCGCCGCGATCCCGACCTGCTCGACGTCCAGCGACGGCGCCGCATCGCCGCCGGCAGCGGCAACGACCTGGCCGCGGTCAACGAGCTGATCAAGAACTTCAAGATGATGCAGAAGGCGATGCAGCAGATCAGCAAGGGCGGCCTCCCCGGCGGCCTCGGCGGATTGGGCGGCATGGGCGGCATGGGGGGGATGGGCGGCCTGGGCGGGATGGGAGGCCTGGGCATGCCCGGCGGCCCGGCGCCCAAGCGCAACACCCCGGGCGGGCTGCGCGACTTCCTGGGCGGCCGCGGCGGCCGCCGGCGCTGAGACTGCCGCGGCTCCCGGCCTGCCGAGCCACCCGCTCGCGCAACGGTCGCGAGACGAGTCTTGCCGGCGCGCGGGCGCGTTGCTCTACTCCTCCGCCCTTTCGCCTGGCCAGTCCCTCGCTCGGAGCGTCGGACACCCGGTCCCGGCTACGGCCCGCGACGGGCTCATCCCGGCACCCCTCGTACTGGAGCACCCCTTGGCAGTCGCACTCCGTCTCAAGCGGTTCGGCCGCTTGAACCATCCCACCTTCCGTGTCGTCGCCGCCGACTCGCGCGCCAAGCGCGACGGCCGGATCATCGAGACCCTCGGCTTCTACCTGCCCAAGCAGCCGCGCGAGGCGGAGCAGTTCAAGCTCAACGCCGAGCGCGTGAAGTACTGGCTCTCGGTGGGGGCGAAGCCGAGCGAGACGGTCGTGTCGCTGATCAAGAAGTCAGGCATCGCGCTGCCCGCGCGCAAGCCGCGCAAGCGGGTCGCGAAGCCCTGGACGCCGCCCAAGAAGAAGAACGCCAAGGCCCGCACCAAGCCGAAGACCGAGGACGCGGGCACGAAGGGCTGACGGCGCGCCGTGGCACCGTCCGACGCCAAGAAGAAGGGCAAGGCGGCGGCCGCCGACAAGCCGCTCGACCCGCGCGCCCCGATCGAGCCGACCGCCAAGAACCTGGAGGCGACGATCGAGGAGCTGGCGACGGTCGTCGGCGGGTTGCAGCCACCGCAGGAGCCCAAGCCGACCGATCTGGTCGAGGCGCTGATCCACATCACGATCGCCTCGGGCGGCCCGTGCGGCTGGGGTCAGGCGGCGCGATACCGCATCCGCACCAATTTCGTCGACCGCAACGAGTTCCGCCTCACCGAGGCGTTCGAGCTCGAGGCGATCCTGTCCGACATCCCGGCCCCGAACCTGTTCGAGCGCTGCGACCAGCTCGTGCAGGCCGTGCGCCAGATCTACAACGAACAGAACGACGTCACGCTCGAGTTTCTGCGGGAGGCGCAGGTCAGCGACCGCAACGCGTTCCTGCAGCGCGCGGTCGCGATCAAGTCCGAGGCGGCGCGATTTATCCAGCACATCCTGTCGTTCGAGGAGCTGCTGTTCTCCGAGCGCTCGACGCAGCGCGTGCAGCAGCGCCTCGGCCTGGACTGCAAGCAGCCGCACGTCGAGGCATTCGTCAGCAAGGTGCGCGAGCTGCTGCGTCCGTTCGGCGGCTTGCCGCTCGACGTCGGTCCCGACGGCCCCGAGGTGCGGACCACGCCGCCGCTGTCACCCGCGTGCCTGCTCGTCCGCCTCGCGCCCAGCGGCCGGCGGTGACGCGCTGAGCCGCGCCGCCGCATGCGGCTCTACCTCGCGTCGACCTCGCCGCGCCGCCGCGACCTCCTCGCCGCGGCGCGGATCCCGTTCGAGTGCGTGCCGCCAGGGGACGAGCCGGACGGTGCGGGGCCGCCCGCGGAAGTCGCGATGCGCCGCGCGGCGAGCAAGTGCGTGGGCGCGCGCGTGCCGGAGGGGGCGCCCGCGGGCATCGTGCTCGGGGTCGACACGGTCGTCGACCTCGACGGCGTCGAACTGGGCAAGCCGCGCGACCGCGCCGAGGCGCGCGCGATGCTGCGCGCGCTCGCCGGGCGCGTGCACGCGGTCCACACCGCGCACTGTGTCCGCCGTCACCCGGGGACCGGGGTCGCCGCGCGCGAACTGACCACGGCGCGCGTCGCGATCGCCGCGCTCGATGCCGTGGCGATCGAGGCCTACCTCGACGAGGACGAGTGGCAGGACAAGGCCGGTGCCTACGGCATCCAGGGCGCCGCCGGCCGGTTCTGCACGCTGGTCGACGGCGAACTGGACACCGTCATCGGCCTGTCGGTCGCCGCGGTCCGCCGCCTCCTCGCCGCGGCGGGCAGCGGTCCGCCTTGATCGTGTCGCCTTTCTCCCTATCCTTCCCGCCCCCGTTCCCGCCCGGGGCCAGCGAGGCCACCCAATGAAAGCCGAAATCCACCCCAAGTACGTCGTCTGCCAGGTGTCGTGTGCGTGCGGCAACACGTTCACCACGCGGTCGACCCAGCCGCAGATCAAGGTCGACATCTGCAATCAGTGCCACCCGTTCTTCACCGGGGCACAGAAGTTCGTCGACACGGCGGGCCGCGTCGACAAGTTCCGCCGCCGCTACCAGAAGACGCCGGCCTCGACCGGCGGCGCCTCCTGAGCGTTCGGATCCGGGGGCTGGTCCTCGCCGGCGCGCCACGCGGCCGCGTGGCCCTCGTCGGAGCGGATGTCCGGTTGTTGTCGCACTCACTGAGCTCCGCCGCGCTGCCGGCCGACGCGACGGTTGAACCCGCGCCGGTCCCGGCACGTTGCTCATGAGCGAGTTCCTCCGCCCGCGCGTGCAGGCCAAGCTCGACAAGATGGCGGCACGCGAACAAGAGCTGATCGCGATGGTCTCCGATCCGAACTTGCGAGCCGATCGCGTCGCTCCGCTCCAGCGCGAACTCGGGACGCTGCGCCGGGTGACCAGCGCGTACGAGGCACTGCGCAGGCTGGAGGAGGACATCGCCCAGCACCGTGCGCTCGCCGCCGACCGCAGCGGCGACCGCGAGCTGGCCGAGCTGGCGCGCAGCGAGCTGCCGGCCCTGGAGGAGCGCGCGCGCGCCGCGGCCGACGCGCTGCTCGACATGCTGATCGCGCAGAGCGGCGACGGCAGCCGCAGCGCGATCGTCGAGATCCGCGCCGGCACCGGCGGCGAGGAGGCGGCGCTGTTCGCGCGCGACCTGTTCCAGATCTACCAGCGCTTCGCCGCGCGCCAGGGCTGGAAAACGGACCTGATCAGCGAGTCGCCTTCCGACCTCGGCGGGCTGAAGGAAGTCGTGTTCTCGATCGAGGGCGAAGGCGTGTTCAACATCATGCGCTTCGAGAGCGGCGGGCACCGCGTGCAGCGCGTGCCGGAGACCGAGACCCAGGGGCGCGTGCACACGTCCGCCGCGACGGTCGCCGTGCTGCCCGAGGCGGAGGAAGTCGAGGTCGAGATCCGCGAGCAGGACCTGGAGTTCCAGGCAACGCTCGCCGGCGGGCCGGGCGGCCAGAACGTGAACAAGGTCGCGACCGCGGTGCGCATCTGGCACAAGCCGTCCGGCCTCGTCGTCTTCTGCCGCGAGGAGCGCAGCCAGCTCAAGAACCGGCAGAAAGCGCTCAAGCTGCTGCGCGCGAAGCTGTACGAGATGGAGCAGAGCAAGCGCGACGCCGAGCGCGCGCGCGAACGGCGCGAGCAGGTCGGCACCGGGGACCGCAGCAGCCGGATCCGCACCTACAACTTCCCGCAGAACCGCCTCACCGACCACCGCCTCAACCAGAACTTCAACCTCGAACAGATCCTCGAAGGCCGGCTCGAACCGGTCATCGAAGCGCTGCTCCAACGCGATCGCGAAGCGCGCATCGA
>DATGPD010000589.1:0-7433 GCA_035305285.1 Planctomycetota bacterium | reverse complement strand
CGCTCAACCACAGCGTGCAGGTCTACGACGTCACGTCGTTTCCCGGCAGCCACCTGCTCGGCTACGGCGTGCAGGTCAGCGGCACGATGCCGTGGAGCATCACGCTGAACCCCGACGGCCGGCGCGCGTACGTGGTGACCCAGGGGCCCGGCACGACGACCCCGGCAGTGGAGGTGTTCGACGCCGATCCGGGTTCCGCGACCTTCGGGCAGCCGTTCCCCGGCGGCGGCTTCCCGGCGGGCAGCATCAGCGCGCTCACGATGCACTTCACGCCCGACGGCGACGTCGGCTTCCTGTCGAGCCTCGGCGTCGGCGGTCCGGCGGGGGTCACCCGCTACGACACGCGGATCGGCAGCCCGACGTACCACCAGCCCACGGGCAGCTACACGGCGTTCGGGCACTTCCTGTTCGTCTCGGCGATCTCGCCGGACGGTTCGATCGTGTTCGCCGGCTCGGCGCAGCCCGGCCAGACCGCCGAGATCGCGGTGATCCACGCGCAGTCCATGCTCCAGGTGGACTGGGACCCCGGCGCTCCCGGCGTGCAGAACATCGGCGGCGAGCAGAGCCGGCCGCAGACTCCGACCAACCGCACGCTCGGCGGCATGGCAGTGGACCCGCGCGGGCGCTGGCTGTGGTACTCGTGCAGCGGCAGCGTCGCCGGGCCCGCGCAGCTCGTGCGGGTCGACATCGACCCGGCCAGCGCGCAGTACCAGCAGTTCGCGACCTACACGACCGGCCTGCCGAGCACCGCGACCCTGGCCGCGGTCGTGGTGTCCGACGCCGGCGACCGGGTCTACCTCGCGGTGACCTCTGCCGGCACGGTGCACGAGATCGACGCCGTGACCCTGAACCAGCTGCGCACGTTCTCGGTCGCGTCGGCGAACCAACTGGCGCTGCGCTGAGCGCGGCTTGCCGCGGGCGCAGCCGGTGGGTACCCAGGGTCCCCTTGCCGCGCCCGCTGTCCCGTCCCGCCGCCCGCGCCCGCCTGCTCGCGATCCTCGCGCTGGTCGCCGCGCTCTTCTCGCCGTCGCTCGGCAACACCTTCGCGCTCGACGACCGGCTGATCGCCAAGGCGGTGCGCGACAGCGGGCAACCCAACGCGATGGTCGCCGAGCTGCAGCCGCTCGGTCGCTACTTCACGGCCAACTACTGGCAGGGGGTCGACGACCAGGACCTGCTCTACCGGCCGCTCACCGTGCTGAGCTACGCGCTGGTCTACGCGTGCGCGGGCCGGCACCTGTCCGGCGAGCACGGCGAGGCGCTGCCGCAACACGCGATCAACGTCGTCCTGCACCTCGTCGCCACGTGGCTCGTGTATCTGCTGGCGCGCGCGGTGCGCGCCGGGCGCGGCGCCGCGCTGCTCGCCGCGCTCGCCTTCGGCGTGCACGCGATCCACAGCGAAGTCGTCGCCGGCGTCGTCGGGCGCGCCGAACTGCTGGCGTTCGCCTTCGGCGCGCTCGGCACCCTGCTCGCCGTGCACGGGCTCGAAGGCGGGAAGATGCGCCCCGGCGCGCTCGCCGGCGCGGCGGCGGCCTGGTTCGCCGCGTTCGCGTCCAAGGAGAGCGCGGTCGCGTGGGCGCCGTTCTCGTGGGTCCTCGTGTTCGTGCGCCGGCTGCACGACGAGCCGGGCGCGCCGGCGCTGCGCCTGCTGCGGCGCGGCGCGCCGGCGGCCGCGCTGGCGGCCGGGGTGCCGCTCGCGCTGTTCCTCGCGCTGCGCGCGCACACGCTCGCGAAGGTCGGCGCGGACGCGGCCGCGTGGGAGGCGAAGCTCGAGGCGAGCACCGCGGGATGGCGGGTGGGCAACGCCTTCGTGCAGTGGGCCTACGCCCTGCTGTCGTCCGTCCTGCCCGTGCACCTGTCCGCCGACCACGGGCCGTCGGTGTTCACGCCGCAGACCTCGCTGTCCTCGCCGAGCGTGCTCCTCTCGCTCGTCGTGCTCGGCGGCACGCTCGCGGGCGGGCTCGCCCTGTGGCGGCGCGCGCCCTGGCTGTTCCTCGCCGCGGCGACGTTCTTCGGGCACAGTTTCCTCACGTCGAACGTCCCGCTGCGCATCGGCACCGACTACGCCGAGCGCCTCTATTACACTCCGAGCCTCGCGCTCTCGTTCGTGGTCGCGCATCTCGCGCACCGCCTCGGCGCGCGGTGGCGAGCAGCCGCGGTCGTCGCGCTGGCGTCGTGGGTCGCCTGGAACGGCTCGCTCATCCTGCGGCGCAACCCGGTGTGGCGCGACGACCCGACCCTGTTCGCGGCCGAGGTGGAGAACCAGCCGCGTTCGGCGCGCATGCACCTGTTCCATGCGATGCAGCTGCAGAAGCGCGGCGCACACGCGGAGGCGATCGCGCACCTGGAGCGCGTCGTCGAGCTGTTCCCCGAGCACGCCGAGGCCTGGAACCACATCGGCGCCGACCACTTCCGCGCCGGCCGCCACGCGCAGGCGCGCGCGTGCTTCGAGCGCAGCGTGGCCGCGGGGCACTTCACGCCGCAGACCCGCGTCGCCGCCGCGATCAACCTCGTCGCCGCGTTGCTCGAGACCGGCGACCTCGCCGCGGTTCCGCGGGCGCTCGAGGTCGCGCTTGCCGCCGACCCGCGCGCGTTCGCCGCGCGGGTTCCCGACCTGCGCCGGACGCTCACGACCAGACTGCCCTACGAGGTGTTCGACGGGCTGCTGGCGCGCGCCGCGGCCGCGGCACCGGAGGCGCGGCTCTGGGACTACGATCGGGCGTGGCTGGCACACGACCGCGGCCGGCACGCCGCCGCGGTGGCGCACGGTCGCCGGGCGCTGGCGGTGGTGCGCAGCCAGCCGCACGTCGCCGAGCTGCGCCTGGTCGTCGCCGCCGGGCTCGCCGCGACCGGCGACGGTGCGGGTGCGCGCGCCCTGCTGGAGGAGGCGCTCGCCGACCCGACGACGCCGGCTGCGCTGCGCGAGCAGGTGAGCGCGCTGCGCGCGCGCGTGCGTTGACCGGGACGCGGCGCTCAGGGCGAACCCGGGCACGGACTGCACGGCGGAGCGATGCGGAGGTCGCGGCGTGCCTGCGGTCGACCGGCGTGGCGGCGACGGCGGACACGCGATCGCGTGCGCGGCGCGGCCGCGCGCGGCGTGTCGGGTCCGCCGCGCGGTGTCCGCCCGGCGATCCCGCTCCCGGCGGTTGCGAATCGGCGCGCGGCGCGCACATTGCCACCCGCGATGGACCCCTACCCGCCGCTCGCCGGCACCGAGGCATTCCACGCCCAGCGTGGTGAGCTGCACTGCGAAGGCGTGCGCGTCGCCGACCTCGCCGACCGCTTCGGCACGCCGTTGTTCGTCTACAGCGGCGCGACGATCGCAGCGCGCTGCGCGCGCGTGCGCACCTCGTTCGGCGCGACGGCGCACGTGTGCTACGCGGTGAAGGCGAACGGCAACCTGCACCTGCTGCGCCGGTTCGCCGACCTCGGCGTCGGCTTCGACCTCGTGAGCCGCGGCGAGCTGCGCCGCCTGCTCGCCGCCGGCGTGTCGCCCGCGGGCGCGGTGATGGCCGGGGTCGCCAAGGACGACGCCGATGTCGCCGAGGCGCTCGCCGCGGGCATCCTGTTGTTCAACGTCGAGTCGCCGCACGAGGTCGAGCTGCTCGCGCGGGAGGGCGCACGCGCCGGCCGACGCGTGCCCGTCGCCTTGCGGGTCAATCCCGACGTCGACGCCGGCACGCACGCGCACATCAGCACCGCGCGCAAGGAGAACAAGTTCGGCGTCGCCCTGAGCGCGTTGCCTGCCCTCGTGGCCGCGGTGCGCGCCAGCCCGCACCTCGACCTCGCCGGTTACCACGTGCACCTCGGCTCGCAGGTGCGCCGCGCCGAGCCGTACCTCACCGCGTTCGAGCGGATCGCCGACTTCCTCGCCGCCGACCCCGCGCACCGCGACGGCGTGCGGTTCTACGACCTCGGCGGCGGCTTCGCGGTGGGCTACGGCGACGCGCAGGGCCAGTTCGACGTCGACGCCCTCGCCGCGCGCTTGCTGCCGCAGCTCGCCGCGCGCGGCCTGACCCCGATCGTGGAGCCCGGGCGCTACCTGATCGCGGACGCCGGCATCCTGGTCACGCGCGTACTGGGCACCAAGGCGGGCAGCGAGCGCGACTTCGTCCTGGTCGACGCGGCGATGAACGACCTGATCCGACCGGCGCTCTACGACGCGTTCCACCCGATCGCCGCGGTCAGCAACCCCGACCGGCCGGCCGCGGCGCGGCCCTGCGATGTCGTGGGCCCGGTGTGCGAGAGCGGCGACTTCCTCGGCCGCGCCCGCGCCCTGCCCGCGCTCGCGCGCGGCGACCTGCTCGCGGTGTTCTCCGCCGGCGCCTACGGGATGGCGATGGCGTCGAACTACAACAGCCGGCGGCGTCCCGCCGAGGTGCTGGTGGACGGGAACGAGGCGCGCCTCATCCGGCGGCGCGAGCGGTTCGAGGAGTTGTGGGCGGCGGAGGTGGACTGCTGACCTCTGCGAAGAGTCCTTGCGGCCGGGAGAGGGGGATGGCGAACGCCTCCGGCCGGGCTTCGTGTGGCCGCGCCCTCGGCGTCGCAGCGGACGCGGTTTCACCGGCGGCTGGCAGTCCTCGGTGCGCGGGCGTGCCTGGCGCCGCTCTCGGCCGCGGCGTACGGTCTCCGCATGCGCCCGGATTCGCGACGCGGACCCCGTCTGGCCGATGTCCCCTGCGCCGGCGGAGCCGAGGCGGCGCGTCCGGCGCGGGAGGCGACGCGATCCATGGAAGCTCGGAAGCGACACGCGGGCGGCGCGAAGCGCCGCGCGCGCTTGGTACTCCTCGGCCTGCTCGGCACCCTGTGCGCGGGCTGCCAGTTCCTGCAGAACGAGTTCAGCGCGCTGAACCGGATCCCGCCGAGCGCGCACGCCGAGCCGCCGGCGCAGCAGCCGTGGTGAGCGACGCGCTGCGCGACCTGCTGCGCAGCGCGCCGGGCGCCGGCGAGCTGACCGGGCCGGACGTGCGCACCGGCACCGCGAGTCACCCGGTGTGCGGCGACGAAGTCGAGGTCTTCCTGCGCGTCGCCGACGGCGTGATCGCCGAGTTCGCCTGGCGCGCGCGCGGCTGTCCCGCGTGCGTCGCGGTCGCCGCCGCCGCGCGCGACGCGCTCCAGGGCGGCGCGCCCGAGGGCGCCGAGCGCCGGCTCGCCGAGCGCGTCGCCCGGCTGGGCGGGCTCGGCCCCGCCGAGCGGCACGCCCTCGACCTCGTCGCCACGGCGATACGCTCCGCGCGCTGATGCCGCCGTCGCGCCCGTTCGCCGACCTGCTCAACCGCCTGCGCAAGGGCGCGAAGGACGACGAGCGCGCGCGCCTGACCGCGATCCTCGCCCTCAACCGCGCGCTCGCGAAGGCCGGCGACCTCAAGGCGCTGCTCACCCTGCTGCTCGACGAGGCGATCGCGCTGTTCGGCGCCGAGCGCGCGTTCCTCGTCACCGGCGACGGCGACGAGGGCGGGCTCACGGTCGAGGTCGCGCGCAGCCTCGACAAGGAGGCAGTGAAGGCGCCCGAGCGCAAGATCTCGCGCACGATCGTCGCCCGCTGCATGCGCGAGCGCACCGGCGTGTTCGTCGCCGACGCGCGCGAAGGCGATTTCTCCGCGATCCAGAGCGTCGCCGACCTGAAGCTGCGCTCGGTGCTGTGCATGCCACTCCTGGTCGGTGACGACTGCCTCGGCTGCATCTACCTCGACCACCGCTTCCAGGGCGGCGCGTTCGGCGCGGACGACGTGCCCTGGCTGCAGGCATTCGCCGACCAGGCCGCGATCGCCGTGCACCTGCACCGTCTGCTCGCGCAACAGCGCGCCGCCGCGGCGGTGCTCGCGCGCGAGAAGACCGATCTCGAACGCCAGGTCGCGGCTCAGGCCGAGGAGCTGGCGGGCCTGCGCGGCGCGGGGCGAGCCGACCTCGCGCACGAGTACCCGGAGATCCTCGGCGAGGCGCCGGCGCTGCTGCGCGCGCTGCACGTCCTCGACCGGGTGGTCGCCGGCAGCTACCCGGTGCTCCTGCAGGGCGAGAGCGGCGTCGGCAAGGAGCTGTTCGCGCGCGCACTGCACCGGCACGGCCCGCGCAGTGGCGGCCCGCTGGTCGCGGTCAACGTCGCCGCGATCCACGAGGGCCTGCTGGAGAGCGAGCTGTTCGGCCACGTGCGCGGCGCGTTCACCGGCGCCGACCGCGACCGCAAGGGCCTCCTGCGCGAGGCCGACGGCGGCATCCTGTTCCTCGACGAAGTGAGCGAGCTGGGCCTCGACGTGCAGGCCAAGCTGCTGCGCTTCCTGGAGGACGGCATGGTGCGCCCGGTCGGCGGCGAGGCGAGCACGCGCGTCGACCTGCGGATCGTCGCGGCGTGCAACAAGCCGCTGCCGCAGGCGGTCGCCGAGGGGCGCTTCCGCGCCGACCTGCTGTGGCGGCTGGCGGTCGTCACCATCGAAGTGCCGCCGCTGCGCGAGCGCACGAGCGACATCCCGCGGCTCGCCGAGCACTTCCTCGCCGAGGCCGCGCGCGAGGCGGGCCGCGCGCCGCGCCGGCTGTCGCCGCAGTGCCTCGAGGCGCTGCGCCGGCGCACGTGGCCCGGCAACGTCCGCCAGCTCCGCAACGAGGTGCTGCGTCTGGACGCGCTGGCGCGCGGCGACGTGCTCGATGCCGACCTCCTGGCGCCCGAGCCCGAGCCCGACCCGGCGCTGCGCGACACGCTGAACCTCGCCGTGCTGGAACGCCGTGCGATCGCTGACGCGCTGCGGCGCACCGGGGGCAACAAGGCGGAGGCCGCGCGTCTGCTCGGGATCAGCCGGCGCTCGCTCTACAACAAGCTCGGCGAGTAGCGCGCGAGGTCCGCGCGCGTCACCGGATCCTGCTGCGCCAGCGCGGGTCGAGCAGCCGCGCGAAGCGGTACTCGGCCTGCAAGAGCACTGCGAGCGCAGTCGTCCCGATCCGGCCGCACTCCCTGCCCCACGGTTGCTCGGGATCCCACGAGCCGACGAGCGGCCCCGCGCCGAGTTGCTTGCCGACCAGCGCCTCGTGCGGGCCCGTGCGCCACTTCTCCCACTCCGGTCCGCCGACCTGGCTCAGCGCCTGCGCCATGTGGAACCAGGCGTAGGGGGCGAGGTAGGGCGACTGGTCGGCCGCGGCGCCGGCGACCAGGGCGATGGCAGCACGCATGTCGGCGTGCTGCGTCGGGCTTTCGGCGAGCGCAATGCACAGGAAGAGCGTGGCACGGTCAGGCCTTCGCAGGCACTCACCGGAAGGCGGTCTCATCACCCTGATTCACGAACAGGGTGGAGCGGTCGGCGAAGTCGCCGACCACGACGTCGAGGTCACCGTCGCCGTCGGCGTCCAGGGCGGCAAGCGCGGTGACCCACAATCTGGTCTCCGGCAGGCGCGTGCTCGCGTCGAGGAAGCGCAGTGTCCTCCCTGGTTGAGCCAGAGCCGGGTCA
>DATGPD010000588.1:0-4712 GCA_035305285.1 Planctomycetota bacterium | reverse complement strand
CCTTGCTGCTCTTGCCTTCCTTGACCTGGACCGCCCGCGCGCGGTGGCTGCGCGGGTCGAACTCGATGCGCTTGCCGCAGCAGGGGCAGTCGAACTGGTAGAAGCTCTCGCTCATGGCGCGCGAGCCGCCATCCTCGCACGCCGTCCGGATGGGGCCAACGCCCGCGCGCCGGCGGCGCGGAGGGAAGTTCGCGGGTGGCCCGGGCGTCTCCCGTCGTCCCGGGCCGAGATCGGCGCGTCCGAGGTCCATCCCACGGCACGGAGCCGGCGCACCGGGCTGTTATCCTGCGCCGCGCGAGCGAGCCTTGACCCCGACCCCACGACAGACCGAGACGGGAACCGCGGCGCGACCCCTCCGTTCGGCGCCGCATCCGGTCGCCCCGGTCGAAGACGTGGATCCCGATGGCCAGCTCGTCGCGCGCGCCCAGCAGGGGGATCACGAAGCGTTTCGAGGTCTGGTCGAGCGGCACGAACGGAAGGTCTTCGGTCTGGTGATGCGAGTGCTCCACTGCGATCGCGAGTTCGCCCGCGACGTTTGTCAGGAAGTGTTCGTCCGCGCCTACCGCGGCCTCGTCGGCTTCGATCCGATCGCGCGCTTCTCCACCTGGCTGCACACCGTCGCGCTCAACTACTGCATCACCGAGTACCGCAAGTCGCGCGCGCTGAAGCGTGCCCGCCGCACGCTGTCGATCGACGCGCCGATCGCCGGCACCGAGGACCTGACCATCGAGCCGGTGGCGCGCGGGCCGCAACCGCACGACGGCGTGCACCACCGCGAGATCGCGGCCGCGGTGCGCGAGGCGGTGCAGGAGCTGCCCGAGGAGTTCAAGCACGCCGTGCTCCTGCGCGACCTCCAGGGGCTGTCGTACGAGGAGATCGCCGAGGTCCTCAACGTGCCGCCGGGGACCGTGCGGTCGCGCATCCACCGCGGCCGTCTACTGCTGCAGGAGCGCCTGCGGGAGTTCCGGCCATGACCGGGCCGCGCCGCGAACTCGACGAGCGGTTCGCCGACTGGGTCGACGGCCGGTTGCGTCCCGCGGAGCGCGCCGCGCTCGAAGCGGAGATGGCGCGCGATCCCGAGCTGCAGCGTGCGGCCGAGGAGTACCGGCGCAGCGTCCAGCTCCTGCGCAGTGCGCTCGCGCCGGGCGAGTACGGGCCGAGCATCGCGGACGCCGTACTCGCCCGCGTCGGTCCGGCGCCTGCCGCGCCGCCGCGCGCGTGGCGGCCGTACCTCGCTTCCGCGATGGCGGCGGCCGCGCTCGTACTCGTGTTCATCGTCATCCGCTCGATTCCGCCGGCACCCGAGGCGAGCGTCGAGTCGATCGCCCAGTCGCCCTCCGGCGTCATTCCCTCCGGCGACCTCGCCGGCGTGCGCACCGTGCAGGAGGAAGCCGCCGCGACCGGGGAGCAGGAACCGCCGGCGGCAACGGCGGACAGGGCCGTCGTGGCGGAGGGCGGCGTGCAACCGCCGCCGGAAGCGGAGCGCGTCCCCGCGCGCGGCGCGGTCGACGTGGAGGAGGCCAGGAAGTCGGAAGGGACCGAGAGGGGCGACGAGCGCGTGGTGACGCGGTCAGACCCCGACTACCTCCGACCCGGCGCGGTCGACCCCGGCGACGCGGGGCCGTCGTCCGCGGGCCCGGAACGCACGCGCTCGCAGGTCGCCGACGAGCGCAAGGAGGTTGCGGCCGGCCCGCGGGGGGGCGTGCCTCCGGCGGCCGATCCGTCATTCGAAGAAGCGCTCGATGCGCGCCTGCCCGGAGAGCTGGCGATCGTCGTCGACGTGGCCGCGGGGGACCGTGTGTTCCGCGAGCTGGCCGCGCGCTCGCGCGCGGGCACGAACGCTGCCGAGATCCTCGCGCTGGTCGCGCCCGTGCCGGAAGGCGAGGCCGGGGACTCCCCCGAAGTCGACCTCCGCCGCGTTGCGGTCGAACCGCGCGCCGTGGCGCCCCGGCGGAGCGCGGGCGTTCCCGACGCGACGGGAACCACGCGCGAGCAGCGGGGGAGTGCCCCCCGTGCGGCCGACGACACCGGCTTGTTCCAGGGAGCCTCGGCCATGACCCTCACCGTCACGCCGGAAGATCGCGTGTTCGCGGTGCGCGGCTCCATGCGCGAACTGCGCGCGTTCGCCGCCGCGCTGCAGCAGCGCATCGCGCCCGACCGCGGGCGCGTTCGCTACGAGCGCTTCGCGCTGCCGCCGGCGGTCGCCGGGGAACGGACCACGCGCGCCCCGGCGCGCACCGAGAGGCGCGGCGCGGTCGCCGACGACCGCGCGCGGGGCGCCGCGCGCGACGAGGAGCAGACGCTGGAGCTGCTCCTCGTGCTGCGCCCGGCACAGGGGCGCTGAGCGCCCCGCACGGTCACTGCACGCCTTCGACCGGCAGGCCGCGTGCGTCGGTCACCCGCAGCCACACCACGCTCTCGCCCTCGCCCGGCAGCACGACCCGGATCTCGTTCGCGCCCGGCTTCAGCGTCACCAGGCCCGAGTCGAGGTCGGGGAGAGGATGCCGGCGGCCGCGGTGCTCCAGCACCGTCTCACCGTTGACCTCGACGCGCAGATCCGAACTGCTGCCGGCGCGCAGCACGACCTCCTGTGCCGTGGTCGCGCTCAGCGTCGCGGTCGCGACCGTCTCGCCGGCGCCGCTGCCGCGGATCACGATCCGGCCGTCGGCGTCGGCGGTCGCCTTCGCGCCGCCTTCGATCTGCAGCCGGTCCACGAACCGGGCGCGCAGGATCCTGCCGCCGGCCTGCTCGAACCTGGTCTGCGCCTCGACCCACGTGCTGTCCGACCAGAACGCCGCGGTCTTGAACGTCGTCCGTGACGCGGCGTCGGCGCGCCAGTCGTAGAACAGCGTCGTCACCCGCGGCTTGCCCTCCTTGTCGAGCAGCGCCTCGGCGAGGTCGGCCGGCTGCATGGGCAACCCGGTATCGACCAGGCAGACGGTGTTGTCGCCGCCCGCGAGTTCGCCTGCGAGGTCGCGGCACGCGAGGTAGAGGACCTCGGCGCTCTCCGGCACCTCAATGCGATGCCGCCGCGACGCGGGTGCGGCGGGCGGACCCTCGCCGCTCGGTGGGGGCAGGAACTCATGGTGGTCGTCGGTCCAGTACTCGACCTCGTCGATCGGCTGCTCGCGCGTCAGCCAGCGCACGAACAGCGTGCCCGCGGCGTTCAGGCCGACGTCGTAGTAGCCCTGCTTGGGGTTCGCCGAGTTGAGGCTCACCCGGAACCGCACGCGCCGGTGGGTCGCGGTCGGATCCCTGCGCTTCTCGGGCACCTTCTCCTCGTTCTCGGCGCGCTCCTGCTCGGTCATCTTCTCCCAGGTCTCGCGCCAGTAGATGTCGACGTCGCGCCCGTCCTTGCGCACGTTGCGCATGCTGACGTAGGTCGCGCCGGTCGGCAGGCGGAGCTTGGCGCGGATGTCGCGCGCGTCGAAGTTCGGCGTCGCGACGAACCGCACCCCGGAGATCGCGAACATCAGCGCGTCGAGGTTCACCCCGCTCTCCCACGGCCGGCAGCGGTTGGGCCACTCGGGGTGGTACGCGGCGATCGGCCGGCCCTGGGGGTCGTACAGCTCGCCCCACTCGCCGGCCGGCTCGGCCATGCGCAGCAGCGCGTCGACCGTGGTCATCCGGTCCTTGGCGTCACGCTCGGTGAGCGCGACGACCAACTTGCCCTGCGTGTGTCCGCAAGCGTGGCCGACGTCCGGGGTCTGGCCGATCCGACCGTCGCGCAGCCACAGGCGGGCGAGCGAGTTCTTCAGGTTGTCGCGGCTCTTCTCGCCGGAGGGGAACGTCCAGCCGAGCCACAGCGGCATCAGGTTCACGTCGGCGTACGGTTCGCGGTGCCGCTGCCGGTTCACCGGCGAGACGGCGGGCGCGAACATGCCGAGGTCGTCCATCCAGAACGCCTCCTCCAGCGCCTGCATGATCTTGAACGACGCGGTCAGGTAGCGCTGGCCGGGGCGCTGGTTCGGGTTGCTACCCTCACCGTACTTCTCCGGGTGGGCGGCTTCATCGATCCCGTTCTCCATCTCGCCCAGCGCCTGGATCGACAGCAGGTACTGCACGCCCGAAGCGAGGCTGAACGCGCGCCGGCCCTGCCACTGGTCGTCGGCGAGCAGGCGCGCGTCGGACACGCGTTCGGGCCACAGGCTGTAGAACGCGCCGTGCAGCCAGGTCTCGTCGCCGTGGAAGGTGAGCAGCGCGTCCGCGACGCGCTTCTGGCCGCGCAGGCAGCGCTCCAGAAACTGCTTGTGTGCCGTGATCAGCTCGTGGTCGCGGGTGACGCGCCAGTACCAGAAGTGCATCAGGATGATCCACGACGGCACTTCGCTCGGCGGCACCTCGATGGCGTCCCAGTCGACCTTGCGGCCGGCGAGCGGCGTGAAGTCGAGGTCGAGCGGCACGCGGTTCGGCACGGCACCGAGCAGCCGCGTCGCGTTGTACAGGTAGACGAGGATCGCCTTCGCCTCCGCCCACATGTTGAAGCGCAGGAAGGCGAGCAACGGCCCGACGCTGTCGCGCACCCAGCAGCCGCGGTAGTTGATCATCGGCGACACGGCGCCCGACCCGGCGTCGCGCTGCGTCAGCATCAACACCTTCCAGTCGTGGAACAGGTCGCGGAGCTTGACGTGGTAGGTGTCGAAGTAGGTCGTGCCGGAGAGCTTGTCGCGCCACCACTGCAGCGTCGTCGCCGCCTGCGCACGCGCCGCCTC
>DATGPD010000587.1:0-4688 GCA_035305285.1 Planctomycetota bacterium | reverse complement strand
TGGCGATCACCGCACGCGCAGCCGAGATGCGCGCCGCGGGGCTCGACGTCGTCTCGCTCGCCGCGGGCGAGCCCGATTTCCCCACCCCGGACTACGTCGCGCGCGCGGGAAGCCGCGCGATCGAAACCGGCGATACGCGCTACACCGCCACGTCCGGCACCCCGGTGCTGCGCAAGGCCGCACGCCGTTGGTGGCAGCAGACCTACGGCGTAGAGCTGGCGGACGGCGAGCTGATCGTCACCGCCGGCGCCAAGCCCGCCCTGCACATGGCGCTCCTCGCGCTGGTCGACGACGGCGACCGGGTGCTGATCCCCGCGCCCCTGTGGGTGTCGTATCCGGATCTGGTCTCGGTCGCCGGCGGCGTGCCGGTCGTGATCCCGGCCGCACCCGAGCGCGGCTTCGTGCTCGACCCCGAGACCCTGCGGGCGCAGGCCCGCCAGCACGCCGCCAAGGGGCTCATCCTGAACTACCCGAACAACCCGTCGGGCGCGGTCGCCACCCCGGCGCAGATCGAGGCGCTCCTGCGCGTCGCGGTGGAGTGCGGGCTGTGGGTCCTGTCCGACGAGATCTACGGCAGCCTGGTGTACGAGGGCGCCGAGTTCCGCAGCGCGGGCTCGTTCGCCTTCGCGCGAGATCGCGTGCTGCTGGTCGGCGGCGGAACGAAGAGCCACTCGATGACCGGCTGGCGGATCGGCTTCCTCGCCGGCCCGAAGGAGATCGTCGCCGCCGCGGGGCGCATCCAGAGCCAGGTCCTAGGCAACCCGTGCACGATCAGCCAGGCGGCGGCGCTCGCCATGTGCGAGGCGGACGACAAGGCCGACGTCGCGGCGCGGCGCGCGGCGTTCGACGAGCGCCGGCGCTGGGTGGTCGAACACACGGCCGGCATCGACGGCTTCGTGCTGCGGCCCGCGCCGCTCGGCGCGTTCTACGCGCTGTTCGACGTGCGCGACCTGTGCGCGCGGCTCGGGACCGACGACGTCGGCCTGACGCAGCGCATCCTGGAGGAGGCGCACGTCGCGCTCGTGCCGGGCGCGGCGTTCCACGCCCCGGGGTTCATCCGGCTCAGCTACGCGGCCAGCATGGCCGACCTGCAGCGCGCCGTGGACCGGCTCGCGAAGTTCGCGACGCGGGTGCAATGACCGCGATCCGCCTCGCCGCCGATCTGCGTTCGGTCGACCTCGGCGCGACCGAACCGCAGGCGGCGTTCGCGGTGGCGCGCCGGATCGAGATCCGCCGCAACCAGAAGAACGAGCCGTACGCCGACCTGGAGCTGTGCGACTGCACCGCGAGCTTCCGCGCCAAGGTGTGGGCCACCGCCGGCGAGGCGCTCGAAGCGGCGCGCAAGCTGCGCGCCGGGGACGCCGTGAAGGTGCTGTTCGAGCTGGACACCTTCCAGGGCAACGTGCAGTTCAACGTCAAGCGCCTGCGCCCGATCCAGGACGCGGACCGCGACGCGGGCTACGACCCGGCGCGCCTCTACGGCGAGGCGCACGAGCTGGTCCGCGAACTGCGCTGCGCGACGCTGGCGATCGACATCGAGACGGTGCCGACCGCCGACCTGCGCAAGGTGCCGCCCACGATCGCCCAGGCGGTGAGCCGCGCCGCCGAGTCGCGCGAGTACGACGAGGCGAAGGTGATGGGGCTGTCGCCGTTCTTCGGGCAGGTGGTGTCGCTCGCCGCCGGCGACGCCGACCAGGATCCGGCGACGATGCCGATCACCGTGTTCCTCGTGCCGCCGCCCGGCATGGCGCTGCCCGAGCTGCCCGACTTCGTCCGCTGCGTCAGCGAGGTCGAGCTGCTCTCCGCGTTCTGGGGCCTCGCCGCGCTCGCGGACACGGTCGTCACCTTCAACGGGCAGGGCTTCGACATCCCCTACCTCGTCGCGCGCAGCGTGCTGCTCGGCGTGCCGGCCCGGGTCGATCTGCTCGCGCGCGGCAACCGGCAGCACTGCGACGTGCTCGCCGCACTCACCCAGGGCAGCCGCAACCTGCACCCGGCGAGCCTGGAGATCGTGTGCTGGGCGCTCGGCATCGAGAGCCCGAAGGGCGAGATGGACGGCGCGATGGTGGCACCCGCCTGGCGGCAGGGCGAGCTGGCGAAGATCGCGACCTACAACGCCGCCGACGTGCGCGCCACCGCGGCGATCTACCAGCGGCTGAAGGACACCCTGCTCTGCTTCCGGTCGTAGCCGGTCGAGCGGCACTCCGCCGCGCCTCACGACGAGCGCCTGCGCCACCGCCGCACCGCGAACACGATGGCGCCGCTCGCGAGCACCCCCGCCCCGGCCACGATCGACGCGAGCGGTAGGCTGAACGCCAGCGCGATGCAGCCGAGCAGCCCGCCGACGGCGAGCCAGCGCGGCCAGCGTCGCTCCGTCCGGTCGAGGCTCAGCGCGGCCGCATTGGCGATTGCGTAGTAGTGCAGGACGGTGAACGAGCTGAACCCGATCGCCGCGCGGACGTCGGTGGTCGCCGCCACCGTCGCCACGATCAGGCCGATCCCGACCTCGGCACGGTGCGGCACGCGGTGGCGCGGATGCACCGCGGCCAGGAAATGCGGCAAGTCGTGGTTCGCCGCCATCGCGAAGGTGGTGCGACTGACGCCGGCAAGGAGCGAGAGGAGGACGCCGAGCGAGGCGACCGCGGCACCGACCCGCACGGCGGGGGACAGCCAGGCGAGGTCGCCGGCTTTGACCGCCGTCGCCAGCGGCGCGGCCGAGCCGGCGAGCCCTTCTGGTCCGACCGCGAGCAGGGCGCTGGTCGCAACGACCGCGTACACGGCGAGCGTGATCCCGAGGGCGAGCGGGATCGCCTTCGGGATCGTGCGGCGCGGATCGATGACTTCCTCGCCGAGCGTCGCGATGCGCGCGTACCCGGCGAACGCGAAGAACAGGAAGCCGGCCGCCTGGAGCACGCCGTGGATCGTCACGCCGTCGCCCAAGCGCAGCCGGGCAGCGTCCACCGCGCCGCCAGGCACGATCGCGACGACGGTGACCGCCAGGGCGAGGAGCACGATCCCGACGATGACCCGCGTCAGCCGGACGGTCTGCCGGATGCCGCGGTAGTTGACGGCGGTGAGCACCACGACCGACGCGACCGCGAGGGGCGCGGCGACGTCGGGCGCCGCGTAGCTCGCGAAGGTGAGCGCCATCGCCGCGCAGCTCGCCAGCTTCCCGACGACGAAGCCCCAGCCGGCGAGGAAGCCCCACAGGTCGCCGAGGCGCGCGCGGCCGTACGCGTAGGCACCGCCCGACTCGGGATGGAGCGCCGCGAGCTGCGCGGCAGACGTCGCGTTGCAGTAGGCGACCGCCGCGGCGAGCGCGAGTCCGAGGAGGAGGGCGCTGCCCGCCGCCCGCGCGGCAGGTCCGACCGCCGCGAAGACGCCCGCGCCGATCATCGCACCGAGGCCGACCACGACCGCGTCGCGCACGCCCAGGCGCCGCGCGAGCCGCGTCGCGTCGTTCGAGCTGCCGGCCGTCACGTTCGGTCCTGCCACGGGCGCAGCGTGTCAACCTATCGGCCGGGAGGCCGCCGGGTGCGCCCGCCGCGGCAGCCCGTGCATGCCCCTTGCCCGGAGGCCGTCGGGCCGCGCAGTGCCGCCCGCGGCCCGGGTCATGCATCGGGCCTGAGGGAGCGCGGCGGTCGATCCGCACCACGCACCCCACCGCTCCTGGAACCCTTGCAGAGGGCACCTACAGCGAAAGCACGTTCACGCACTGCGACGGCAGCGCGGCGAGGCAGAGTTCCTGCAGGCGGCGACGGATCTCGAGGTCGGTCTCCGAGGTGAGCACGTACGCCTTCCACAGGCGGGGATAGCTCGCTTCGAGGTCGCGCAGGCGGGGCACGCGGTCGGCGAAGTCCGACAGCGGCCGGATCGCGTCGCCGCCGTCCGGCATGCGCACCAGCGTGCGCGCCTCCTTGAGCTGCATCGTGCGTGCGGGGCAGTACAGGACCACGTCGAGGTCGCACCCGAGCACGCGCGCGGCCTCGGCCTCGCGCTCCGCCTCCCAGCGCAGGCGCTCCTCGGCGCGCCCCGGCGCGAAGAAGCGCGCGAGCAGTTCCTCCTGCACGGCGGCGTTGGCGTAGGCCGGCAGCACGAGCACGCGCTTGAGGAGCTGCCGGCGGCGGAAGCGGTCGGCGAAGCGGTGCAGGCGCGCGGTGTCCTCCGGGTCGGCGAGCCGGGCAGCGGCGAGCCGGTCGAGCAGCGACTGGTCGGTCGCGGCCTGCAGGTCGGCGGCGGTCAACGCGCCGCCGCGCAGGGCGAGTTCGACCATGCGCGCGAGCAGCGCGCCCGCCGCGATCTTCGCGTGGTGGTAGTAGACGCGTTCGGAGAAGTGGTAGCGGATCTCCAGCACGCGCAGCAGCTCGGACACGATGTCCTCGCGCAGCATGCCGGCCTTGGCGCAGTCGACGAACATCCGCCCGCTCGCCTTGTCGACGCAGAAGTGGCGGATGACGCGGTCGTCGTAGCGCAGCTCCAGCCCCGTGTAGTACGCGTCGCGGCGCAGGTAGTCGAGCAGGTCGGCGTCGACCGTGTCGGACAGCACCTGCGCGGCGAACGGCGGCCCGCCCGGGCGGCCGGTCAGGATGCGGAGCACCTCAACGCGCAGCCCGGTGCGCGCCAGCGCGCGGCCGACCTCGGTGTCGTCGCCGAGCATCGCCTCGAACCGCTCCGGGCGATCGTGGCGC
>DATGPD010000586.1:0-7898 GCA_035305285.1 Planctomycetota bacterium | reverse complement strand
CCGTCCTGCTCGACGCGGGGCACGTCGAGCCGATGCCGGCGCGCGAACTGCTCGCCAGCGCGCAGGAGTGCGTCAACGAGGGCCGCCTGCAGGACGCGGTCAACCTGTTCGAGAAGGCGATCGCCTGCGGCGAGGGCCTGCCCGGGGCGCACTCGATGGTCGCCCAGGCCTACCAGGCGATGCAGGAGTACGAGCTCGCCGCCTACCACCTGACCTGCGAGGCGGAGCACCATGCCGCCGCGGGCAACATCAAGCAGGCGGTGTCGCTGCTCGTGCACGCGACCAAGACCCTGCCCACCCACCTCGCCGCGCGCGCCCGCCTGGTCAGCCTGACCGTCGGGCGCAACGACCTGCGCACCGCCGACTTCGACCCGGTCACCGAGGGCAAGAACCTGGTCGAGATCTTCCTCGAGATGGGGGAGGTCGAGCGCGTGCGCACTTTGCTCGAGGACCTGCTGCGCACCAACGGCAACGACCTCGAGCTGAAGAAGAGCCTGGTCAACGTCTACAGCAAGGCCGGCGACACCCGCAAGGTGATCGAGCTGTACGAGTCGATCGCCGCCGACCTCGTCCGCCAGCACGACCCGATCGAGGCGGTCAAGTACTTGCAGAAGATCTTGATGCTCGATCGGTCACGCAAGGACGTGTCCGAGCGCATCAAGTCGCTCTACGAGATCGACGAGCGGGTGCGCTCGCGGCGGCGGAGCCTGGTCGCGCTCGGCGTCACCCTGGTGATCTTCAGCGCGCTGGGCGGGCTGTGGTACCTGTACGAGCAGCACGCGCGCCAGCACTACGAGCGGATCGACGTCACCGAGCACCTGAGCGCGAAGAACTACGTCGCCGCCGCGACGGTCTACCGAGGGTTCATCGACTCGTACCCGCTGACCATCGTCGGCAAGGAGGCCGAGGCCGAGCTCGTCCGCATCCAGGGCCTGCAGGCCGCCTACGAGGCGGAGATCGCCGCGCGCAACCAGGAGAAGCAGCGCGAGCTCGACCGCCGACGCACGCAGTACCGGCTGGAGTTCGAGCGCTACCGCTCCGAGTCCACCGCGCAGAACCTCGACGGCGCGCTCGAGGCGATCGAGGCGGTGCGCAAGGCGGTGGCCGAGTGCGGCGACGCGGTCGACGTCGCCTGGGCCGAGCAGGTCAAGCTGGAGAAGAGCTACGTCGAGCTGCGCGACTACCTGGCGCGGGCCGCCGCGCTGGAACGCAGCGCGCGCGAGAAGTCCCGCGCCGGGCAGTGGCAGCTCGCGCGCAAGGACCTGATCGCGCTCGTGCGGGACTACCCGCTCGCGCGCGCCGCGCGCGGCGTCAGGCTGCCGGTGCGCGTCGAGTCGCGGCCGAGTGGCGCCGAGCTGTTCCAGGCGGGGGCGCCGGTCATGGTCGAGGTCGACGGCGCGCGCGTCCCGGCGCGTACGCCGGTGCTGATCCAGTGCGCGCCGACCGAGCGCGAGGAGCTCGAGCTGCGCCTGCCGGGGTTCGAGACGCGCACCGTGCTGGTCGAGCCGCTGAAGCACGAGAGCGTCGTCGCCAACCTCACGCCGTCGCCCGACCGGCGGTTCCGCTTCGACGTGCAGGCGATCGGCAGCCCGGCGCTCGGCGCCGGCTACCTGGGCGTCGGCCTGCGCGGCGGCAAGATCGCGCTGACCGACGTGCAGGGCACGCACCGCCGTGCGATGGTGCTCAACCTGCCGGGGCTCGCCGAGCTGATCGGCTGCGTCGCGTTCTCGACCAGCCGGGTCGTGTTCCGCACCAACGAGGGGCACCTCGCCTGCCACAGCCTGACCGACGGCGAGCGGATGTGGCTCGCCGAGAACCGGCGCGACGGCGCCCCCGAGCACGACCCGCTGGTGCAGGACGGCCGGGTGTTCTTCGGCGACGCGATCGGCAACGTCGTGTGTCTCAGTCTGGAGACCGGCCGGCGGCTGTGGGCGACGACCCTGGAGGGTCCGGTCGCCGGCACGCCCCGGTTGGTGAACCGCACGCTGCGCGTGGCGACCAAGAACGGATTCCTCTACCGGCTCGACGCGAGCGACGGTGGCTTCGCCGGCCCCACGCAGCGCGTCGAGAACGGCATCAGCACGGGGGTCGAGGTGCAGAACGGCGCGCTGGTGTTCGGCACCGGCGACGGCCGCCTGCTGGTGCTGCACGAGGACACCGGCAAGACGAAGTGGGCGGTCGGCCTCGGCCGCGCGGTGCGGGTGGACGAGCTGGCGCTCGGCACCGACGACGCGGTGTTCGCCATGGCCGGCGACGACGTGCTGGTCCGTGCCAAGGACGGCGGCCTGCAGGCGCGCTGGGAACTGCGCGGCGAGCGCGTCGCCGGCCCGGTGACCGCCGGGAATCGCGTGTTCATGGTCGTGCGCCGTCGGACGGGCACCGCGGCGGAGGAAACGCTCGTCGCCCTCGACGGCGAGACCCTCACGCCGCTCTGGGAGTACCACGACGGGAGCACCTTCGTCGGCGCGCCGGCATCGGACGGCTCGGCCGTGTTCGTGACCACCTCGACCGGGGAAGTGCTGCGCTTCAAGTGAGGAGTGAACTCCGCCGTGCGACTTTCCGATAGAGCACAGACCGTGGCCCACAGGTCTCGCCGTCCGTGAAGCTCCTGAACCGACTCCGCATCTGGAAGGAGCTGCGCCACCTCGAAGCCAAGGTGCGCGAAGAGCCCTCGCCATCGACGTTCGTCGACCTGGGCCAGGTCTACATCAACCTCGGCATGTTGAACGAGACGCTGGCCGCCGCGGACGAGGGCCTGCGTCTGTTCCCCAACTCCGCCGAGCTCCGCAAGCTGCTGAAGTTCGCCAAGCGCAAGCAGCTCGACGGCCGCATCAAGGAGCTGCGCCAGCGCTTGAACAAGAACGCCACGGCCAAGCTGTACCGCGACCTGGCCCAGCTCTACGTCGAGCTGGGGGACTTCGGGTCGGTGCAGGGCACCTGCGAGGAGTGCATCCGCCGCTTCCCGCAGGACCCCGGTGCCCACCTGATCCTGGCGCGCACCCGACTGACCAACTTCTACCGCGACATGACCCCGCGCGACGGGCTGGAGGCGGTGCGCGGCCTGCAGCGGGTGATCGAACTCGATCCCGCGAACGCCACGGCCCACCGCCTGCTCGCCGAGGTGCTGTACCGCACGGGCGCGGTGCGCTCGGCGCTCGTGCACCTCGAGCGCCTGCACCAGCTCGAGCCGCAGGACAACAGCGTCGCGCTCGCGCTCGACAACTTGCGCCGCCAGCCGATCCCGGCGCACGACGACCTCGAGGTGCTGTTCCACGCGGTCGAGGCCGCCGGCCGCCTGCCCTACGGGCCGCTCGTGCACGAGAGCGGCCGCGGCGGGGCGGACGAGGGCTCGGTCGGTCACATCCGCGAGGCGCTCGCGCACATCGCCGAGGTCAGGGGCGTGCACAAGGCGGCCTACATCCGCGGCGCCAAGGCTCTGGTGAAGGGCGACATCAAGGACGGGCGCGACGCGTTCTTGCGCGTCGTGCGCGTGGTCGCCAAGGCCGCGCAGCGCGCGGCGCGCCGGATGGACATCGGCAACTTCAGCAAGGGCGTCATGGACGGTGAGTTCGGTCACATCTGCGTGTGCTGCTTCGGCGACGTGATCGCCGCGGTGCTGTGCGCCGCCGGCACGCCGACGGACCAGATCCTCACCGACCTGCAGGAACTGGTCGCCAGCTCGCTGTGCGAGCGGGACTGAAGGGAGCGAGCATGACCGCGATCCAAGACATCCTCGACGCGCTGCGCGAGGTTCCGGGCATCAAGGGGGCGGCGCTCGTCACGCCGGACGGCATCGTCATCGGCAGCTCGCTCAGCGCGACGCTGAACACCGACGTGGTCGCCGGTCTCGCGTCGTTCCTGATCACGACCACGCGGCGGTCGCTGCGCGAGGGCGGGCTCGGCAAGTTCACCCGCTTCGTGCTGCAGGCGACCAACGGCAAGGTCATGCTCATCGACCTCGGCGACTCGTTCCTGGTCGTGCACACCGACCAGTTCGCGCGCCTCGAGTCGAGCCGGGTGGAGGTCGAAGAGGCGGCGCGCGAGATCCAGCGCGCCTCGCGCGTGAACGTGAGCTGACCGGGGCCCGCGCGCGTCCGCGACCCGGTGGCAACGGCCGCGCGGCACGCGGGCGGACGGCCCTTTCATGGCGGCGCGAGGCCGGTCCGACCGGGGTGTCCCGGGAAGTCCTGAGCGGAATGTCGCCTCTGACTCAAGGCCGGAACGCCGCGCGCCCGATGAGCGGGCATGGCCGCGGTCGATCCTGCCGCGCCAAGGACGCACACGACCGATGGTTCAGATCAACTTCGCCCTCAAGGAAGTCAACTGCAAGATCGTCTACTACGGTCCCGGGATGAGTGGCAAGACCACCAACCTGGAGGTCGTGCACCAGAAGGCGCCGGAGGAGAACAAGGGCGAGCTGACCTCGATCTCGACCGACGGCGATCGCACGCTGTTCTTCGACTTCATGCCGCTCGACCTCGGCAACGTCGCCGGCATGCGGACGAAGTTCCAGCTCTACACCGTGCCGGGCCAGGTCTACTACAACTCGACGCGCAAGCTCGTGCTGCAGGGCGTCGACGGCGTGATCTTCATCGCCGACTCGGACCCCGAGAAGCTGCAGGAGAACATCGAGAGCTACGAGAACCTCATCGAGAACCTGCGCGAGTACGGCAAGGACATCCGCGAAGTCCCGCACGTCATCCAGTACAACAAGCGCGACCTGCCGAACGCGCTGCCGGTCGAGACGCTCGACAAGGCGCTGAACAAGTTCGGCGTGCCGACCTTCGAGGCGGTCGCGGCCACGGGTGAGGGCGTGTTCCCGACCCTCAAGGTGCTCGCCGGGATGGTGCTCGAGAGCATCGATCGCGGCAGCCCGGCGGACAAGCGGCAGGAGGCGAGCAAGCGACCGGCGGCGGCCCCGGCGCGCGCGGCTGCCGCCCCCGCGCGCCCGGCTCCGGCTCCGGCCGCCGCCGCGCCCGCGCGCGGTGCGCCGCAGAAGCGGCCCGCCCCGGCGCCGACCGGTCGGGTCGCACCGCCGCCGCCGTCGACGGGCGGGCGCGCGCCGGCTCGCCCGGCGGCAGCGGTGGCCGCGACGCGTCGCGCAGCGCCGGCACAGGCTGTCGCCGCGTCCAAGGCGGCCCGGTCCGCCGAGGAGGCTGCGCCGCGACGCGGGGGCTCCGGCCTGGTCGTCGCGCTGGTCGTGACCCTGCTCGCGGCGATCGCGGGCGCGGTCTACTTCGTCATGCACCAACCCCTGTGAGAGGAGCGAGGGCGCCATGGCCAAGATGTCTGCCAACGAGAAGCTGCGCCACGACCGCCTGACCTTCTACAAGGAGGACATCGAGCGGATCGAGAAGATCCTCACCGAGTTCCTCCGCCTGTCGGGGGCGAAGTGCGCGCTTCTGATCGACAAGGAAGGCCACCTGGTCACGAAGAGCGGCGAGGTGCGGACGATCGACATGGACACGATTTCCGCGCTGGTCGCCGGCTCGTTCGCCGCCACCAAGGAGATGGCCCGCCTGCTCGGCGAGGAGGAGTTCACCGCCCTGTTCCACCAGGGCCAGCGGGACAACATCCAGCTGTCGCTGGTCGGCGACCGCACGCTGCTGACCATCCTGTTCGACGACCGCACGACGGTCGGCATGGTGCGCCTCTACGCGAACGAGACCGCGAAGAAGCTCGCCGACGTGTACGGCGAGGTGAACGCCCGGCCGCAGCCGGACAAGCCGCTCGGCGGGGCCTACGGTGACTCCGCCAAGAAGCGCCTCGAGAACCTGTTCAGCTAGGCGCGGCCGGTCCGTCCTGCGGCCGTCGCCGACGCGCCGACCGATCCCGGATGCGGGGACGACGGCGCGACCGAACGACCGCCTGCCGTCGTTCTCCGCAAGAGCGCGTCGCGCGCCCGACCGCCTGGCGCGGCGCGACGCCGAGGCGGGCGCCGCCACGACGAGACCGCGTCCCACCGGCCACGCTGCACCTCGGGCTTGCACCCGCGCGAGGTGTCGGCGGAGCTGCACCGCGGGGACGTCGGGGATGCGGCGCCCTCGCGCGCCGCATGACCTCGCGGCGCGGCCTACCGGCGACCCTCGCACCCTCCCGGGTGCAGGTGCAGCGCGCGTTCCGGCCGTCGTGCGGCGCCGCATGCTCGCTGCTCCGCGCATCGTCTGCACCGCTCGTCACGCGCGCCGTGCGACGCCTGCATGACGCGCATGCCGGTGCGCGCAACACGCGCGGGGATGCGAGCGAAGCGAAAAAGCGCGCGCTCCGGCGGCTTGGGCGCGGCAGCGCAGGTCGGCGACGATGCATCCTGCGAAGTCCGGTACTACGCGCATCGCGTGGGGTTTCGCAAATCAGGAGCCCGCGACGTTCGTCGTTATCTCCGTTGCCGCGCGAGATTTCGGTGAATCGCGTCGCACCTCGTGTCGATCTTATGTGCGGCGCGAACGCGAGCGTGTTCTCGCGCGCGTCAGGCGCGATCCCGCGCCTCCCTGGCAACCCAACAAGGACACAGTAATGGCTGCGAAGAAGAAGGTTAAGAAGAAGGCCAAGAAGGCTGGCAAGAAGAAGGCTCGCAAGGCCTGATCAGCCGCTGAGGCTCTCACCCGTGCGGCCGTGGCAGGCCGCACAACACTGCGGTGCTCACACTGCAGTGGGGTGATTCCCCGGGGAATCATCCAGCCAAGGGGGGCGGTTCTTCCGCCCCCCTGGCATGTACCGAGCGCGGCGTGTGCGCCCGGACTCCGCGCGTCACTTCACCTTGGTGCCGTTCGGAGTCTCCGGATCCGGCGCGATGAAGCGCGGCTTGCCGTCGGGACCGTCGGCGGCGAGCAGCATCCCCTGGCTCTCGATCCCGCGCAGGGCGCGCGGCGCCAGGTTGGCGACGACGACCACCTTGCGGCCGACCAGTTCCTCCGGCCGGTAGCTCTCGGCGACGCCCGCCACGATGGTTCGCGTCTCGCTGCCGAGATCGACGCGCAGAACGAGCAGCTTGTCGGCCTTGGGGTGCTTGCTCGCCTCGACCACCTGCCCGACGCGCAGGTCGGTGGCGGCGAAGGTCTCGAACGGGATCGTCGCCGCGCCGGGAGCCGGGGGCGCCGCGGCGGGGGCCGCCGTGCCGGACCCCGCGGCGGCGTCGAGCTTCTGCGCCAGCTCCCTCAGCCGCGCCTCCTGGCTCGCGATCAACTCGTCCGGCACCTTGGGGAACAGCACGGGCAGGGCCGGCAGGGTGAACTCCCCCGCCGGCAGGCGCTCGCCGCCCGCGTCCGCCCAGGTCGAGCCTTCGCTGCGCAGGGCGGCGAGCAGCTTCGCCGAGGTCGCCGGCCAGATCGGCTGGCCCAGAATGGCGAGCGAGCGGATCAGCTCCAGGCAGGTGCGCAGCGTGCGCGCGCAGCGCGCCGGATCCTTCGTGCGGGTGACCCAGGGCTGCTGCTCGTCGTAGAACTTGTTGCCCTCGGCGGACAGCTGCATCAGCCGTGCGGCCGCCCGGCGGAACTGGTAGCCGGCGAACAGCTCCGCCAGCTCGTCCGCGGCGGTCCTGGCGGACGAGAGCAGGCGCGCGTCGGGGTCCGGCGGCGGCACGTGCGCCGGCACCTTGTTGGCGAAGAACCGCTCCAGGAAGCGCAGCGTGCGCGCGACGAGGTTGCCGAGGTTGTCGGCCAGCTCGTCGTTGACCCGGGCCTGGAAGTCGCGCCACGAGAAGTCGGAGTCCGCGGTCTCCGGCATCATCGTGGTCAGCGCGTAGCGCACCGCGTCGATCGGGACGCCCGCCAGTGCATCGGGGTCGACGTACCAGCCGGCGGTGGTGTTGAACTTGCGCCCTTCGAGGTTGAAGAACTCGTTGGCCGGCACGTTGGTCGGGAGGATGTAGCCGCGCCGGCAACCCCACAGCATCGCCGGGA
>DATGPD010000585.1:0-7837 GCA_035305285.1 Planctomycetota bacterium | reverse complement strand
AACGTTGTTCAGCGGGTCGGTGATGACCGCGTAGATGATCTCGTCGGGCACCTCGCGGCGGACCATCTCGCAGCAGACGAAGAACAGCGCTTCCGATCGGCTCTCGTACTTCGCCGGATCGTCGGGGTCGCACCCCTGCGCGATCACGCGCTTGCAGTAGTCGCCGACCGGCAGCTTGCCGAGGTCTTCCACGCGTTCGACCTTCGTGGGGTCGATGGCCACCGGCTTGCGGTCGCTGGTGGTGCCACCCTCGGCCTCCGCCTTCGTGAACTCCCCCAGGGCGTAGTTCGGACCATCGTTCCACTCGACCCGGGCCAACTCCTCGGTGCGACCCTTCGCCCGCTTCTTCTCATCTGGCCGGTTCACGGTGCCCGGCAGCCGCATGATCCGATCGACGTTGTGGCAGTGGTCGCCGCCCAAGACCCGCTCCAGGTGCAGGTTCCAGAGCTTGGCCTCCTCGTACCTGGCTTCCTCGCCTTCGATCTTGAACGGCTCGTTCAAGCGCCAGAACGCTTGGTAGCCGCCGCCCGAGAAGATCACGCAGGTCGGCCGCGGGATGCCGTTGGGCGGATTCCGGAGCTTGTCCAGGATCCTCCGCCGCTCGGCGGCGATGTCGTGGCCAGCGCGCGGGTCGATGTCCACGTGCAGCCAAGTGAGCGCGGCGATGTCGCGCCGCTTGGGCTTCTTGACCATCAGCTTCCGCACCGGATTCACGGTCCAGTACAGGTTGCGCGCGTCGCCGACGTTGCGCAGCCAAGTCAGTGCGCGGTCCTCCTGTCCCGGGTAGAAGGTCATCGCCTCATTACCATCCTTGTCGTTCGGATTGAACGCGCACAGGCACCACGGCCCTTCCGGCTGCGCCCACTTCAGGAACGCCACCGAATCTTCATAGCACGGGGTAGGCAGACCCATGTCTGGCGCGTATACTTTCCCCTGGGCCGAGGCCCCCTGTGCTTCTTGTTCTTGCTTCCTTGGACTCAGGACCTCGCCTGCCGCCGTCGCGGGATCGGGACCTCCTTCGGGGGGTCCCGCTCTTTTTTCGTAGGCGCTCATTGTGCCCGCGCCTCCTGCGCCGTGCTGCTGACCCGGTGCTGGCGCAGCCACTCATCGACGTCGGCCCACGCATAGCGCACGAGCCGGCCGATCTTGCTGTAGGGGGGACCGCCGCCGGCGCTGCGCCAGTGCTCCAGCTGTTTGCGCGTGAAGCCGTAGCGCGCAGCGCACGCGTGCGTGTCCCCGGCGACCGGCGCGCCCAGCTCTGCCCGAGCCTGGGCCACGGCCGCGTCCATCGTTTCGCGGCGGCCGGTCATCGGGCGGCCTCCTTGTGGCTCTCAAGCCACGTCCGCACGTCCTCGACGGCGTAGCGCACCGTACGGTGGCCGATCCGCACGCATCTGGGGCCGCGACCATCGCGGCGCATCCGCTCCAGCAGCCACGGCGTGATGCCGAGCTGCTCGCACACTTCCTCCGGCGTCATGCACCGGATGGTCTCTACTACTTCCACTGCGAACTCCGTTGTCCGCTTCCCGCCGCGGATCCCAACTCGCGGGGATGGGAAGGTCTCAGCGATCAGGCACAGTTGCCCGTCGGGCTTGGTTCTTGGTTCGCAGGGCGACCACCGTTCCCCGCCGCGATTCCCAGGCCGCGGTCGAGTTGGATGTCGGGAGGTCCGTCCGTCTTGTAAGGCGCGGTGGACGAAGTGCGCCGCGCGTACTATACCCGGCAGTGCGGCGCTGGTTTCCGGCAGTCTCGGAATCCTCCACGCGCGGCACGCCTTCCTATACACTTCTGCACACAACGCCCGACGCCGGAGCTCCCCGTGCCACCGATCCGTTACCCCCGCAGAGCACCGCTTTCCTAAAGCGGGGGTCGCAGGTTCGACTCCTGCCGGGCGTACCAGGCCGTGCCCCGTGGCCTGCCGGCGCTTCCGTCACGAACGTCGCGTGGGAGCGACCGCGCTCCGCCCTCGCTCCTCCGGGCAAAACGCGCGCCTCGCCAAACTCCCGTCCCCGCGCTCGAATGCTCGCGCGGAGCATGCGACTTTCCGTCTCAGCGAACGCGCTCGCGGCCGCGCTGCTGCTCGCGCTGCTCGCCGGATGCGCGGTCTTGAAGGAACGCAACCGACGCACGTTAAACCTGATCGACGGCGTCGCGCCCGGTTCGCCGACCTTGCGCTGGGCGGCCTTGCCGGTCACGCTGCCGCTCGGCGTCGGCGCACTCGTCGCGGACGCCGCGGTCGTGCACCCGATCGCCGCGATCGACGACGCGTGGGGCGACATGACGGAGTGGCTCTGGGAGACGCACGAGGAGTCGCTCCTGCGCGCCGTGGCGATGACCCCGCTGCGCGTGCTGGCGACGCCGCCGGTGTTCGCGTTGCGCTGGGCGACGCGCGCCCTGTTCCCGGTCGAACCGCGGGAGAAGCCGCGCCGCGCGGCGAAGGAGGGCGACGCATGAGGCGCGCCGTGGCCTGGTTGTCGTGCGCGCTCGCCGGCGCGTGCGCCTGGTCGAACCCGGAGAACCGCGTCGTCTGGAACGCCTTCGAGCGCAACGTCGTGCCCGAGGGCGGCGTGGCCTTCTGGGCAGCCCTGCCGCTCACCCTGCCGGTCGGCCTCGCCGCGATCGTCGCCGACACGTTGGTGGTGCACCCGCTCTCGGTGCTCGACGACGCGTGGCGCGATGCGCGCTCCCTGTGGGAAGGGCTCGACTGGCGCGGCCACTACTACACGCAGCTCGGATTCCTGCCGTTGCGCGCCGCGGCGACGCCGGCAGTGTTCGCCGGTGCGTTCCTGGGGCGCGCCTGCTTCGACGTTGCGCCGCACGCACGCGGCGACGAACCGTCGCCGGAGGCGGCCGAGGCCGCCGCCGACGCGGGCGCCATGCGTGCGCGCTGCCTCGAGTTCTTCGCCGCGCTGGAGCGGCAGGAAGATGCCGCGCTGCACGGGCACGGAACGATCGCCTGGGACGAACAGCTCGCCGATGCGTTCGCGCGCGCGCTCCGCACCGCGAACGCGCGCGGCCGCCTCAGCCTGTACCGCGCGGGCGCGTACTTCGCGATGCCGCCGCTGGTCGACGAGCCCTGGCTCGGCCTGCGCGACGCCGACCCCGTCGTCCGCTACCTCGTGCTCCTGTCCTGGCCGCAGGATCGTCCGCTGCCCGAGGGATTGCGCGCCGACCTGCGCGAGGATCCGAGCGAGATGGTCCGCATGCTCGCGCGCGAGCGCCTGGCCAGCAGCGCCCCGAAGTAGTCGCCCGCCGCGCTCGCTGCGCTGGGGACAGGACGCCGTCATCGAGGCGGTCGCCGACGCCAGCCCGAACACGATCGTGGTGCTCGAGACGTCCAGCCCGACCGCGATGCCCTGGCGCGACAAGGTCGAGGCGATCGTCCAGGCGTGTGGTATCCGGGACAGGCCGGCGCCACGGCGATCGCCGAAGTCCTCACCGGCCGAGTGAACTCTCGGGACGGCGAGAGCGCGGAAGTCGGCTACCGCTGCTACGCGGCAGGGTCGCGCGCCGATGTTCGCCTTCGGACACGGACTGAACTACGCGACGTTCGCCCACGACGACCTGAAGGTGGAAGGCGGCGAGACGGCCAGGGCGACGTTCACGGAGACCAACACCCGGGACCGGGCGGGCGCCGACGTGCCGCAGGTGTACCTGGCGGACGCCGCAGGCGAGCGACGCGTACGCCTGCTCGCGTTCGACGCGTCGAGCCGACGCCCGGCACATCCCGCACCGTGACCCTGACCGCCGACCCCGCCTGCTCGCCCGCTTCGAAGGCCAGTCCGGCCTGGGCCACTCGCACATCGCCGCAGGGGCTACCGCGCGGCGCTGGGAAGGTCGGCCGTGGACCTCGTCCTGCGCGGCGAAGTCGAGCTTGCCGAGCGGGGGTTCGGCCGCTGACGCAGGTGCGCGCCTCGATGCCCTCGGCGGAGCGTCCGGGTCGATCCGCCGCGAGCGCAGGCCGGAGTGCCTGGCGAGGAACCTGATGCCGGCGTCGCCACTCGCGGGCGATGCGCGCGCGCTCAGTCGGGCTTGCGCGCGTTCACTTGCGCCCGCAGGCGCTGCAGCAGGCCGCGCAGCTCGTCCACTTCGCGGCGCAGGCCGTCGATCTCCGCCGAGAGCGAGGTCTGGTCCGAGCGCGCACGCGCGGCGCCACCGCCCTGCGGTGCGGGCGCCGCAACGCGCGCGGGCGGGCGGGGCTGCTGGACCCGCGCGCGGGGAGGGGCGGGCGGCTGCGGCGTGACGGGCGCCTGGGCGTCGCGCGCCCGGACCCGGGGCGCGACCGCCGGGCGCGGCGGAGTCGGTTGCGCCTGCACGCGCGGGGGTGCGGGTGCCGGCTTCGGCGCGGCCTGCGGCGCCGCACCCGTGCCGACCGGCGGAGTCCCGTGGAAGTAGTGGTGCACCTCGTGGCGGTGCGTGTGCTCGTGGCGCTGCACGCTGCCCGGCGCGCCCGGAGCCGCCGCTGCCGGCTGCCGGGCTTGCCCCCTGCCCTCTCCGCGCGGCGTGGTCACGGCGTCGGTCCGCCCGGGCACGCCCTGCGCACGCACGGTGTCGCGGCCCGGACGCTCGCCGGCCGCCGCGCGCGGCTCGCGGTCCTCCGGCGCAGCCCTGCCGGCCGCCCGCCCGGAGCGCGCCTGCGCCGAGATCTTCCGGGCCGCCTGCATCAACCGCTCGGCGAGGTCGTTGTCGCCGGCGCGCTTGAGCTCCTCGGCAATGCGCTCGAAGCGTTGGAGGTCGGGCGAACGTTGCGCGGGGGTCCGATCGGACTGCGCGATCGCGCCTCCGAGGCAGAGGGCGAGCGATGCGATGGACGGGAGCAGTGGGCGGATGAGCATCGTGGGTTCTCCAGCGGTCAACGGACGGGAACGGAGGGCGAAAGGAACTGGTCGATGACGTGCACGCAGCGCTCGACGAGCAACTGCAGGCGAGCATCGATCTGGGCGAGGAGCGCGAGCACGCCGGCATCGTGCGCGAGCGGGCTGCGTGCGACCGACTCGTGCAGCGCCGCCACCTCGTCGCGCAGCGCGGCGACGTCGCGCAACAGCGTGGCGATCGGCGCCGGCAGCGCCCCGGCGAGGAGCGCGGCGGGCTCGGGAGCACCCGAAGGCGGGCGCACGTCGGGCAGCATGACCGGGGCCGCCGTGCACAGGAGCAGCGCGCCCGCGCGGAGCAGGCCCGAGCGCCCGCGCGCCTCCGGCTGCGCGGCGAGCAGGGCGCGGACGCGAGTGTGCAAGCCGCTGCGCGTGGCCGCCATCGCGTGCCCGTGCACGGCGCGCAGGCCACGCGGCGCATCCGCCAACCACTCGGCGGCGCGCACCAGGACGCGCGCGAGTGCGACGCCGGCGTCTGCCGAACTGCCGCGCGCGATCGCGTCGCAGCGTAGCTCGGCGAGGCCGAGCAACCGCCGGCGCACGAGCCACGCGAGCGGATGCCAGAACATGACGCGGCACACCGCGGCGTAGACCAGCGCCCACGCGGGGTCGTGGCGTGCGACGTGCGCCAGTTCATGCGCGAGCAACGCGCGCAGCCCGGCATCGTCCAGCTCGGCGACCGCGCGTTCGGGGACGCACACTTCGGGGCGGCGCACGCCGAGCGCGAGGGGCGTGGGGGCGCACGGCGAACGGGTGATCGCCGGCACGCGGCGCAGGCCCACCGTCCAGGCCAGCTCGGCCGCGAGGGCGCGCAGGTCCGGATCCTCGGTGCGCGGCGCGAGGCGCCGACGGAGCGTCGCGTAGCTCATCGCGAGCGCGGCGAGGCCCGCCGCGGCGAGCACGAGCCAGACGGCGACCGCGGCGTCGCGCCACGGGAAGGTCGCGGCGGACGCCGCCGCCTCCGGTGCACCGCCGGACAGCCCGCCGACGGGCGCGGGTTCGCCGGGCTCGACGACGGCGTCGAGCGGGCCGTCGGCGAGCGTGTGCAGCGTGCCGGCCACCGGATCGATGCCCGCGACGAGCTGCAGCGACGCGGTCGCGAAGCTGCCGAGCAGCACGATCCGCCACAGCAGTTCGCGTGCGCCCGCGTCGGCACGCGGCAGCGCGCGTTCCAGCGCGGCCGCGGCCGCACCGAGCGCGACGAGGTGCAGGGCGACGGTGAGCGCCCACGCCGCGGCGCCGGCGGCGACCTCACCCATCGCGGCCTCCGCGCTTGCGGCGCAGCTCGGCCTGGCGCGCCTCGATCAACGCGCGCAGCTCGTTCAGCTCGTTCGGGTCGAAGTCGCCCTCGCGCAGGAGCTGGCTCACGAGCGCCGCGCGGTTGCCCTCGAACAGGCGCTCGACGACGTCGCGGATCATCGAGCGGCCGACGTCCTGCTCGCGCACCGCGGGCCGGTAGACGAACACGCGCCCCGCGGTCCGGTGGCGCACCAGCCCGCGCGCCTCCATCTTGCGCAGCATCGTGCCGATCGTCGTGAGCGCGAGGCCGCGCGCGCGGCCGACGCGTTCGTGGACCTCGGCGACGGTCGCCTCGCCAGCGCGCCAGAGCTCGGAGAGGATCGCGAACTGGAGGTTGCCGAGGCGGTGCGGTCGCATTTCCGACTACCAGAGTAGTCGACGACAACTACTCCGGTAGTTCACGAAGTTGACCGGAACGGGAAACATGCCTCGCTTCCGGCCCCGGTCGCCGGCCCTGACACCGTCCTGGGACGAGACGGGCGCCGGGCGCGGCGGGCTAGTTCGTGGTGCCGAGCACTTGGAAGACGCGATCGGCGACCGGGGACGGCGTCAGGCGCACGGGCGGCGCGGCGGTGCCGAGCGCCGACCACTCGACGCGAACGTTCTGGTCGGGGACGTCGAGCGCCGCGCCCTGGCCGACCGCCCAGACGACCCCCGCGGCCGGCAGCGAGGTGAAGCGGATCGAGCCGTCGACGATGGTCTGGCCGTTCGGATCGGGCACCGACACGCGGCGCACGACGCCGCCGAGGAGCGACACGGTGAACACGTCCTCGCTCGTCGCCACGGTGTTCCCGGCCCGCTCCGCCCAGGCGACGAACGGCGGGTCGCCGCACGGCACGAGGCTCTCGATGTTGCGCACCACGTAGTCCGCGCCGCGCCCGGTGTTCGCGGTCAGCATCGTGGCCTCGCCGCCGTTCTCGACGTCGAACACGAACACGTTCGCGTCCTCGTAGTCGGTCGGCGGCTCCACCGTGCGGCGTGCCGCGAACACCGCGAGACCGGTATGCGGCACGAAGCGCAGCTGGAACTCCAGCGCCGGCCACGGATCGGTGGTCACGTTGAGCGCACCGGTGCGCAGCGACGGTGCGGTCCCCGCCGAGAACTCGCTGCCGGTCACGTCGCGCAGGGTCACGCTCGCCGCGTTGGCGTCCACCGCGACGAAGTTGTTGACCGTGCTCGCCGCGTTCGAGCGGATGAAGTACCAGAACCGTCGGTTGTTCGACCAGAACTGGCCGCGCGTGCGGATGTCGCCGAGGAACGTCACCTGCGTGGCGAGCATCGTGGTCGTGTCGAGCGCGTAGAGGTCCTGCGCGTTCTCGTCCGGGCCGGCGAAGAACAGCACGGTTCCGGCGTTCAGGAAGGTCAGCTCCGAGTAGTACGAGGCGCCCGCCACCGTCACCGGCGCCGGGTCGGGCGCGCTGCTGGTGACGTAGACTCCCGCGCCGCCCATCCCCAGGAACGCGATGCGCGTGCCGTCCGGCGACAGCGCCGCCTTGATCCCGAAGCTCGAGTCGAGCGCCGTATCCGGCGTCACCGCCGAGTAGCCGAACTCGGCGATGCTCGTCGGCGCGGCGAAGCGCGTGACGTTGTCGACCTGCGGCGCGCCGTTGTTCGCCACGACACGCACGACGTCCATCTCGCCGCGCGGATCGGTCGGGTGGCTGCCG
>DATGPD010000584.1:0-2251 GCA_035305285.1 Planctomycetota bacterium | reverse complement strand
GCCGCCGCCCGAGGCGAAGCGCGCCGCGGTGCTCGGGGAGTTCGGCGGGCTCGGCCTGCCGGTGCGTGGCCACACCTGGCAGGACGAGAAGAACTGGGGCTACCGCAGCTTCACCGACGCCGGCGCGCTGACCGACGCCTACGTCGACCTGCTGCGCGAGCTGCGCCTGCTCGCCGGGCAGGGTCTGTGCGCCGCGGTCTACACGCAGACCACCGACGTCGAGGTCGAGGTCAACGGTCTGCTCACCTACGACCGCGCGGTGGAGAAGATGGACCGCGCGCGCGTGCGCGCCGCGAACCTCGCGCTGCGGCGGCCGCCGCCGAAGGTCGACGTGGTCGTGCCGTGCGCGCCGCACGGGCACGTCACGTGGCGCTTCGTGACCGAGTCGCCGGGGGACGGCTGGCAGCGCCCCGAGTTCGACGACGCCGGGTGGCAGGAAGGCCCGGGCGGGTTCGGCACGCGCGGCACGCCAGGGGCGCGGGTCGGCACCGAGTGGCGCACCGGCGCACTCTGGCTGCGCCGGCGCTTCACCCTGCCCGCGGACGTCGATCCGGCGACGCTCTGGCTCGTCGTGCACCACGACGAGGACGCGGTCGTCTGCGTCAACGGCGTCGAGGTCGCGCGCCTGCCCGGCTACCGCACGTCGTACGGCTTCCGGCCCTTGCCGCCCGAGGCGGCGCGCGCGTTCCGCGTCGGCGACAACGTCCTCGCCGTGCACTGCACGCAGACCGCCGGCGGCCAGTTCATCGACGTGGGCTTCGTCGCTGTGCGCGAATGAGCATGCGGGTCACGGCGCGGACGCCGCGGGTTCGTGTCTTCCGCGCCGCAGGAGAGGCACACGATGTGGCGGCGCTGCATCGTGCGCTGGCACTTCGGGCAGCGTCGCACCTCGGGCCGCAGGCGGCCGTCCAGCTTGCCGTCGCGCAGGTCGATCTCGCGCACCTTGGCGGCCAGCTCCTCTTCGCTGATGTCCCGCCGCGGCGCGACCAGCTCCCACATCGCGCGGTGGACGAGCGCCATGCGGTCGAGCGCGTCGACCAGCATGCGGACGTCGGCGCGGACGTCATGGACCCGGGCGCTCGCGTCGGCCGCCCTGGCTTCCGCGGCCCGGATCGAGAACTGCTGGTGCGCTTCCCAGCAGATCGACACGGTCAGAACTCCACGCGCGTGTCCATGGTGAGGACCGGGCTGCCCTGCTTCTTGCCGATCCTGCAGGCGACCGCTTTCGGCATGTCGCCCGGGTCGAGGTCCGCGTTGCCGCTGAGCGCGACCAGCTGGGCGAAGTCCATGCGGAAGGTCAGCAACGCTCCGCCGGGCAGGGCCGCCCTCTTGCCCTCCTTCGCGCGCGCGGCGAGGGTGCGCAGGGCTTCGTCGTCGGTGTTGATTGCCGACACGAGCATGTCGCCCACGACGAAGGTGGCGGACTCGAGCTTGCCGTCGGGGAACATCGGGTTGTCGTCGATCGTGCCCGACACGCGCAGGACGTCGAGGTCGCCGACCTTCTCGCGCGTCGTCTCGGTCGGACCGCCGTGCGTCGTCAGGATCGCCTCCTGCAGCTTGGTCCAGTCTTCGCTTGCCAGCTTTGCGGCGGCTTTCGCTCCGTCGCAGCCGTAGACCACCGTCCCCCGCCGGTCCTGGAAGGTGAATGCGCCGGTGCCGTCGAAAAGGTCCCGCGAGTCGGCGATCGTGGCGCGCAGCGCGTCGCGCTGCTCGGCGGGCGCCATCGACAGGACGAAGTCGATGAGGTTGTCGACCAGCGGCTCGAACGCCGCCGGCGCGCAGTCGAATGCCATCGTCAATGCGCCCTCGGGCAGCGTCGGCGCGCCCTTGCCGGTCGGCTGCACGCGCGTCACGAGACCGGCGAGCCATCCGCCGGCGACCGGCGTGATCTCGGCGTGCGCGTCGTAGCCCTTCGTCTGGTCGCCGTGCACCGTGAGGGTGAACACGTCGATCTGCGCCGGGAAGGAGAACATGCCGTCGACCAGCTTGGTGACGAAGGCCGTGTCGACTTCGGGGTTACTCGCCGTCGCCGACATCTCGGACAACTGCCGGATCTGCTCGACTTGTTCGGCGAAGCTCTCCATCAGCAACCCGGGGCGCGCGCGCAGGGTCAACAGTCCGACGTCGCCGGCGGCCGCGGTGCACGTCCACTCGCCGTCCTCCCCGAGCACCAGCCGGTAGTGCTGGCCCTTCTCCAGCGCGGGCGTGTTGCCCCTCGTCATCATCATGGCGATCGACTCCTCGCTGGTCG
>DATGPD010000583.1:0-6074 GCA_035305285.1 Planctomycetota bacterium | reverse complement strand
CTGCCGCGACGGACGACGAGGCCGCGCGCGCGCAGGAGCGGCTGCGGCGCGTCCGGCGCGGGCGCGCGCGCGGGCCACGCCGGCACGGGCGGCCAGCCCGGACGCACCGCGCCGCCACCGACGGTGAACGGCTCGGCGCGCAGCGCGCGTGCGAAGCCGGCATCGTGCGTCGCGACCAGCGCCGCGCTGCCGCGCGCGCGCAAACCGCCGATCGCCTCGACCAGCAGCGCCTGGCGCGCGGGGTCGAGGCTCGCGGTCGGCTCGTCGGCGACGAGCAGCACCGGCGCGCGCGCCAGTGCGACGGCGAGGAGCACGCGTTGCGCCTGGCCGCCCGACACCTCGTGCGGGAAGCGCGCGAGCACGCCCGCGGGGTCGGGTTCGCCGAGCGCGGCGAGGCGGTCGGCCACCGCGCCGCTCCCCGCGAGTTCCTCGGCCTGCACGCCGAGGCGCTGCACCGGATCGAGCGCGGCGCGCGCGTCCTGCGGCACGAACGCCACCGATCGGCGCAGCCACGCGCGCCACTCCACACCCGGCGGCACGGGCACCGGTGCGCCGAGGAAGCTCCGCGCACCCGCGATCGTCGTGCCGCCGCGCGCGACGCCGAGCAGGGCTTCGAGCAGGGTCGTCTTGCCGGACGCCGAGGGACCGAGCAGCGCGACCGCCCCGCCCGGAGCGAGCGTGAACGCCGGCACGTGCAGGACGAGGTCGGCCTCCGGCCGGCGCAGGGTGATCGGCCCGGTCTCGAGCACGGCGGCGTGCCGGCCTTCCGTCATCGCGCGGCGGATCCTAACGTGGGCCGTCTCCGGCACGACGCCGCTGCATCGCCATGAGCGCACCACGCAAGTCCCCTTCCACCCGCCGCGGTGCGCCGCCGCGCACCGTCCTGCTCGCCACCCTCGCCTCGCTCGCCGCCCTCGCCGCTCCGGGTGCGGCGCAGGACGACGGCGCCCGCAAGCGGACACTGGCCGACCTCCGCCAGGAGCTGGCCGCCCGCATGCGCGCGGCGCGCGACGCCGAGAAGCCCCGCGCCGCCGTGCAGGCGGCGCTGGAGGCGCAGGCCAGGGAGCTGGAGCAGTTCGTCGCCCGCGAGGCGACCGGCGACGACGTGCACAACGGCCGGCTGATGCTGGCCGACACGTGGCTCGCGCTGCGCCAGCCCGACAAGGCGAAGGAAGCGCTCGCCGCCATCGACGTCGACAAGACCCCGGCGCTCGCCCTGCTGGCCGCGGCCGAGCTGGCCGGTGCGATCGGCATGGACGAGCACCGCGCGCGCTGGATCGACGCGGCACTCGCGAAGAAGACCCCGTTCCAGGAGCGGATGGCGATCGGCATGCACCTGATGACCGCGCTGCAGGAGGTCGAGCGCGGCGAGAAGGTGTTCGCCGACGCGTTCGCCGCGGCGACCGACGACGAGCAGCGCGCCGAGGTGCGCTGGTACCAGGTCGCCGCCCTGCGCGAGCGCGAGGATCGCGACGACGAGGCCTACTACAAGGCGCTCGAGAAGCTCGCCCGCGAGTTCCCGGACACGACCTGGGGCGGCATCGCGCGCGACCGGATCAAGGCCGCCGAACACGCGATCGGCAAGCCGCCCGTGCCGCTCACCTTGACGACCACCGACGGCAAGACGATCGCGCTCGCTGACCTGAAGGGCAAGGTCGTCATCCTCGACTTCTGGGCATCGTGGTCGGACCACGCCGAGGAGGTCGAGACCTTCCTGCGCGACCTGCACGAGACCTGGGCCGAGAAGGGCCTGCAGATCGTCGGCATCTCCCTCGACGACACGCGCGGCGACTTCGAGGGGTTCGTCTCCCGCCTGAAGCTGCCCTGGCCGCAGGTGTTCGACGGCCGCGGCTGGCTCACCCACGCCGCGCTGCGCTACAACGTCGAGGCGATCCCCAACGTCATGGTGCTCGACCGCGCGGGCAACATCGTCGGCCACAACCTGCTGCCGACGAACCCCGACGAGCGCAAGCGCATCGAGCGGATGGTCAGCGACGCGATCGCGCGGCAGTGAGTCGGTCGCCCCGCCCGTGCCTGACGCGGGCCTCAGCCCTGCTCGCCGCGCCGCTGCGCGCGCAGGAGGAGCGCGGCCGCGAGCATCGCGATCGCGGTCATCATCCCCTCGCCGAAGAGCAGCGCGGCAGCGCACGCGGGCAGGATCGCCGCCATCCCCGCGCCGTACAGCGAGTGGTGCATGAGGACGATCGCGGCGAACAGCAGCGGGACGAGCGCCGGGTGCACGCGGCGCGCGCTCAGCCTGCTGCCGGTCTCCAGCAGCAGGCGCAGCGCGCCGAGCACCATCAGTGGCACGAGCAGGAAGCTGCGCGGCCACGGCGGCAGGAGGGCGGCGGTCGACGGCGTCGGCGGGGTGATGACGACCCCGTGCGCGGACAGCACCCAGAGCACGGCCGACGTCGACGCCATGCCGAGCGCGGCCATCCCGAACCACGGCCACGAGCGGCGGGCGAGCAGCGGCAGCAGCGGGCGGGACAGGCGCCGGCGGCGGAGCAGGCGCATCCAGGTCCAGGTCTCGGTGGCCCACGCCAGGGTCACCACGCCGGCCGGTACGAGCAGGAGCACGCTCGCCGGCGCGAGCGCCGCGGCGGACAGCCCGAAGGCGGCGCCGGTGGCGACGATCATCACGACGAGCACGACGGCGCGGTGCACCGAGCGACGCCCGCGCCGCACGTGCAGGGTGGCCGCGAAGGTGGCGAGCAGCAGGGCGCCGAGCAGGCCGAACGCGCAGGCGAGCGGCTCGGGGTGCAGCACGTGCCCGTCCTCGGCGACCGGCGGCAGGCCCGCGAGCGCGAGGCACGAGACCATCGCCGTGAGGCTGCCGCGCGTCGCGCGCAGCAGCAGGTAGAGCAGCGCGCTGACCGCGAGCACGACCGGCAGCATCACGATGCGCGCGCGGGCGACCGTCTGGTCGGGGTGCTCGGCGAGGCGCGCGGCGGCGTCGTCGCCCACCGCGGCCGCGTAGAGGACGTGCGCCGCGAGCGTGGCCCTCCGGTCCGGCTGTTGCGCCGCCTCCAGCGCGGCGTGCAGGCGGGCCTGCTCGCCCTCGCTCGCCGGCCGCTCGATGCGCACGCCGGCGACCAGCGCGGGCAGGAGCACGGCGAGCACCGCGAGCAGGATCGCGAACGTGCGCTGCGCGAGCGCGTTGCGCGGCGCGGCGGGCGGCGACCTCATGCCGGGCGGTTCCCCGGCGCGCGGTTCACGCCACCGCGATGCAGTCGATCTCGACCTTCGCGCCGCGCGGCAGCTCCTTGACCGCGACGGTGGCGCGGGCCGGCTTGTGCCCGGCGAACGCCGCCTCGTACACGCGGTTCATCTCGGCGAAGTCGTCCATCGCGACGAGGTACACGGTCGTGCGCACGACCTTGTCGAGCCCCGAGCCGGCGGCGCGCAGGACGGCGGCGAGGTTCTCCAGGACGCGTTCGGTCTGCGCGGCGACGCTGCCCTCGACCAGCTTCCCGGTCCCCGGGTCGAGGGCGATCTGCCCGGAGCAGAACACGAATCCGCCGTGCGCGATCGCCTGGCTGTAAGGACCGATCGCCTCGGGCGCGGAAGCGGTGGACACGACGCGTGGCATGGCGCCGATGTGAGCGCGCGCGGCGGCCGGCCGCCAGCGGGAATCCGTGCGGACCGCAGCGCGCGTTCACGACGACAGCTTGGCGCGCAGCGCCTTCTCGACCGGCGGCGGCAGGTAGGTGCTGACGTCGCCGCCGTTGCGTACGACGTCCTTGATGAGCGACGAGGACACGTAGCTGAACTGCAGGTTCGGCATCACGAACACCGTCTCGACAGCCGGGTTCAGGTGCCGGTTGGTGAGCGCCATCTGGTACTCGTACTCGAAGTCGGACATCGTCCGCAGGCCGCGGACGATGACGTCGAAGCCGTGCGCGCGGCAGTAGTCGACGACCAGGCCGCGGAAGGTCACGACCTGGACGCGGGCGGGCAGCACGGCGCGCAGCAGTTCGAGGCGCTCGGCGAGGGTGAACACCGGCTGCTTGGCGATGTTCTCCGCGGCGGCGACCGTGACCGAGTCGAACAGGCGCAACGCGCGCTCGACGAGGTCGAGGTGGCCGAAGGTCACCGGATCGAAGCTCCCGGGGTAGAGCGCGCGCACCATCGGGGCGCGAAGCTAGCACGACGCGCCGCACGCCCGACCCGTTTTCCGCCGCGGCGCGGCACCGGCGGCCGGCCGGTGCGGCGGTGCCGAAGATGCGGCGCGGGCGGCGCGGCGCGTAACCGAGCCCGGCCGCGGCGCCACCCAGGGCGGCAATGGACCTCGCTGCGCCGGCGGTCAGTCCGCGCTCGGTGCCGCTCGCGATCGCGGCGGCGGCCGCGCTGTGCGGCGCGATCGCGCCGCAGTTCCTCGGGTTGCCCGGAGTGGCACTCGCCGCGCTGCCGCTCCTGGTCGCGGCGGTGCGCGGGCGCGGGCTCGACCCGTCGTGCCTCGCGCTGCCCGTCGCGCTGTGCGCGTTCGATCCGCAGGCCGCTCCGCCCGACCCGCCGCCGCCCGGACCGGCGCGCCTGGACGGTGTCGTCGTCAGCCGGCTCGTGGTCGACGACCTGCGCGGCGACGTGCGCTGCGTGCTCGCGCGCGGCCGGGCGCGCGTGCTCGCGGTGTTCCCGCGCGGCACGCGCCTCCGTCCCGGCGACGAAGTGTGCGCGCTCGCCACGCTCGGCAGCGGCGACGGTCGCATGCCGGTGGCGAAGGTGCCTCCGGGCGGCGTCGTGTACGTCCGTCCGACCCGCTCGTTCGTCGCCGCGGCCGAGTCGATCCGCCTCGCGCTGCACGCGGCGCTGGTCGACGCGCTCCCCGGGCGCGAAGGGCGCGTGCTCGCACAGCTCGTGCTCGGCCACGGCGGCGAGGTCGATGCGGAGGTCGCCGACGCGCACCGCGCCACGGGCCTCAGCCATCTCCTCGCGGTCAGCGGCGCGCACGTGAGCCTCCTGGCTGCGATGCTCGGGGCGCTCGTCTCCCTGGGCGGCCGCCGCCACCGGCCGCCCTGGATCGTCCTCGGAACGGTCGCGGTCTACGGCACGATCACGGGACTCGATCCCCCGGTCGTGCGCGCGCTCGTCGCGTTCACCCTGCTCGTGCTCGCGCGCCGCAGCGGGCGCCGGCTGCCGGTGCTCGCCGCGCTCGCCGCTCCCGCGATCCTGACCGCGCTCCTCGCCCCGGCCGACACGCTCGGCGCGAGCTTCGCGCTCAGCTACGCGGCGGTCGCCGGGCTCGCGCTCGCGCCGCTGCCCGGGCCCGGCGCGTCGCGGCGGCGCGCGCTCGCCTGCGCGCTGCTCGCGTCGGCGTGGGCGACGCTCACCACCGCGCCGATCACCTTGCACCTGTTCGGGCAGCTCGCGCCCTGGACGATCCTCGCGACGCCGGTGCTCGCCCCCCTCGTCGCGGTGCTCCTCGCGCTCGGCATCGCGGTCGCCGCGCTCGGCGCGCTCGACCAGCCGGTGGCCCTGCCGGCCGCGGTGCTCGGCGCCCTGGCACGTGCCTACCTCGCCGCGGTCGAAGGCCTCGCCGAGCTGCCGGGCGCGCCGGTGCTCGCGACGACGAAGCCGCCGGCACTCGCGCTGGTCGGGTGCGCTGCGGTCGGCCTCGCCGCGCTGCGCGCGTGGCCCGACCGGCGCGGCGTCGCCGCGGCGTGCCTCGCGCTGTGCGTGCCGCACTTCGCGCCGTGTCCCGACCGGGCGCCGCGCGGGCTGCACGTCCTCGACGTCGGCCACGGCCAGGCGTGTCTGCTCCGGCTCCCGGGGGGCGCGGTCGCACTCGTCGACTGCGGAAGCCTGAACCGCCCGGCGCGCGCGGCGCACGCGGTGGCACGCGCGCTCGCGCCGGGGCGGCGGCTCGACCTCGTCGTCCTGACGCACGCCGACGCCGACCACACCAACGGCCTGCCGATGCTGCTGCGCCGCGTGCGCGTCGCGACGCTCGCCGTCCCCGACGACCTGGCCACCGCGGCGCTGCGCCAGGCTGCCATGCGCGCCGGCGCACGCCTCGTCCCACTCGCGCCGGGCGCCGACGTCGAACTGCTCGCGGGGGTGCGCGTGACCCGACC
>DATGPD010000582.1:0-2721 GCA_035305285.1 Planctomycetota bacterium | reverse complement strand
GAGGCGATGTTCGAGCTGGCCCAGCTCGAGGAGTTCCGCGCCGCGAGCGAGCGCGAGTTCATCCGCCGCAAGCTGCTGGAGAACGGCGGCAACATCAAGCGCACCGCCGAACGCATCGGCATCCAGCGCTCGAACCTCTACAAGAAGCTCGAGCGCTACGGCCTCAAGTAGCGCGCGCTGCGGGCGCCTAGTCCGGCAGGTAGATCGTCTTGCCGGCGACGAGCTTCGAGGGGTCGGCGAGCAGCTCGGGGTTGAGCGCCTTGACCTGCTCGATGTACTTGGCGGCGTTCTTCGGCCCGACGGCCCGGACCGCGATGTTCCACAGCTTGTCGCCGGGCTTGACGGTGTACTGCCGGCCCTTGCTGCGCGCCTGCTGGATGACCTTGCTCTCCTTCTCCTGGCGCTGCTTGCGCGCGAGGTGCGCGGCGAGGAGCTCGGCGTCGTCGACCCAGGGCAGGCAGACCTTGGTGCCCTCCTCCAGGCGCTGCAGGTTCAGTTCCTCGTTCAGGCTCTCGGCGATCTCGAGCGCGTCCAGGCTGCCGCACCAGCGCTGCACGAGTTCGCTGAAGGTGTCGTTGCGCCGCACGGTGACGATCCGGTAGTCGCCGTCGCGCACGCTGTCGCCGAGCAGCACGAGCACCTGGGTCGCCGGATCAGGCTGCTGCGGCGCGCTCGCCGGCGGGCTGACCGGCTCGTCGTCAGGGGCGGTCGGCTGCCCGCCGTCGGCGACGAGCGGCACGACGCGCGGCGTGCGGGCGGCCGGGTCGGGCTCGGGGACCGTGACCGGCTCCGGGATGATGCCCTCGTCGAGCGGCGCGACCGGCGGCGCGACGCCTTCCGGTGTGGTCGTGGAGACGGCGCGCGCGGCCTCCTCCTCCGTCGCGGTCGCGACCCCGGCGAGGTCCTCGAGCGCGCGCACGCTCGTCCGGGTTTGCGCCTGCACCCCCGGCTCGTTGCCGAACAGGATCGCGACGGCGAGGATGACGACCAGCAAGCCGGTCACGCTGTAGACCAGGATCGATTCGTTTCGCTTCATCGCACCCTCCCTTTCGGAGAGTCATCGGACCGGAGGCCCGTACGACGCGCGCGCAGCCGCCCGCCGCGCGCACGGGGTCATGGTAGGAACCGCGCCCGTGCAGTCCACTCCTTCTTGCGCGCTTGCCGCTGCCGGTGCCACCGATAGACTCGCGACCCCGTGCCCGCAACCGAAACGACGTCCTCGTTGCGCGCGCGGCGAGCGCGCGTCTGGGCGGCGATGATCCTGCTCGCCGCCTGCAGCGCCGGCGCGGAACCGCGCGCCCGCATGCCCCTCGCGCCCGGCCAAGGAGTCGAGATCTCCTACCAGGACGGCAGTACCCGCCTCACCCTGCGCGACGCCGACTCGGTGGACGACGCGACCTACCGCGAGCAGGGCCTCTACGGCAACACGACGCCGGACGTGAAGTTCGCCGACCGCGGCTCGATGCAGGCGCTGGTCGACGCGCTGTACGAGCTGGGGCACTTCGCGCACGCCGAGAAGGACCCCAAGCCGGGGGCGAAGACGGCGCTGCGCGTGCGCATCGGCGACCAGGTCACGGTCTGGTCGCAGCCGTCCCTGCAGCCGGAGAACATCACCGAGCTGGAACGGTTCAACACCGCCCGCCTCGCCTTCCTGCAGGTGCACAACAACATCATCTCCTACCACGCTTCGCGGATGTCGACCGAGGACTTCGAGCGCGCGATCGCGGAGCAGAACGAGAAGAACCGCGCGGCGGTGCGAAGCCTGCTCGACAAGGCGGGCAAGGGCGGCCGGTGAACCGGCCGACCGCGATCGCGATCCTGCCGGTACGCGTGGACAGCCAGAGGCTGCCCGGCAAGGCGCTGCTCGCCGAGTCGGGACAGCCGCTGTTCGTCCACACGCTGGAAGCCGCGCGCTCGGCGCGCTCGTTCGACCGGGTCTGGGTGGCGACCGACGACGACCGCGTCGCCGCCGCCGCGGAGCGCGCGGGCGCGGGCGTGGTGCGCACCACCAGCCGGCCGCGGACCGGCTCGGAACGCTGCGCCGAGGCGCTCGCCGAGATCGGCGCGGCCGACATCATCGTCGACGTGCAGGGCGACTGGCCCGAGGTCGATCCGGCCGACCTCGACGCGGTCGTCGCCGAACTGGCCGCGGGCCGCCGGCCGATGGCGACCCTCGCGTCACCGCTGCACGATCCGGACGCGATCGCCGATCCCAACGTGGTGAAGGTCGTGCGCGCGCGCGATGGCAGCGCGCTGTACTTCAGCCGCTCCCCGGTCCCGCACGTCCGCCCGGGACGGAGTCATCCGGTGCTGCGGCACATCGGTGTGTACGGGTTCACGCGCACCACGCTCGAGTCGATCACCGCACTGCCGAGCAGCGGCCTCGCCGAGGCCGAGGGGCTCGAACAACTGCGTTTTCTCGAGAACGGCATCGCGATCGCCGTGCTCGATGCGCGTCGCGACGCCCAGGGCATCGAGACGCGCGCTGATTACGACCGCTTCCTGCAACGCCGGCGACGGCACCCCACATGACCAAGTTCATCTTCGTGACCGGCGGCGTCGTGTCCTCGCTGGGCAAGGGTCTGACCTCGGCCAGCATCGGGTGGATCCTCGAGCGATACGGATTCACGGTGGCGATGCAGAAGTTCGACCCGTACATCAACGTCGACCCGGGGACGATGTCGCCGTTCCAGCACGGCGAGGTCTACGTCACCGACGACG
>DATGPD010000581.1:0-6038 GCA_035305285.1 Planctomycetota bacterium | reverse complement strand
AGCCGCGCGAGGACGCGAGCGGCACACCGCTCAAGTGGAACTGGGACACCCCGCTCCTGCTGAGCGCGCACGCGCGCACGCGCCTCTACGTCGCCGCCAACCGCCTGTTCCGCAGCGACGACCGCGGCGACTCCTGGCGCGCGATCAGCGGCGACCTCACCCGCGGCATCGACCGCGACGCGCTGGAGGTGATGGGCCGCGTGCAGGATGTCGACGCGGTCGCCAAGGATTCGTCGACCTCGTTCTACGGCAACTGCACCGCACTCGCCGAGTCGCCGCTCGACGAGAACCTGCTGTGGGTCGGGACCGACGACGGGCTCGTGCACGTCACCGAGGACGGCGGCGCGAACTGGACGCGCATCGACACGTTCCCCGGCGTCCCCGACCGCACCTACGTCAGCCGGCTGACCGCCTCGTTCCACCGGCGCGACCGCGTGTACGCCGCGTTCGACAACCACAAGAACGGCGACTTCACCCCCTACCTGCTGGTGAGCGAGGACCGCGGCCGGACCTGGCGTTCGATCCGCGCCGACCTCGGCCCGCGCGACATCGTTTACGCGATCGTCGAGGACGACGAGGACGAGGACCTGCTGTTCTGCGGCACCGAGTTCGGCGTGTATGCCTCCCTCGACCGCGGCCGACGATGGATCGAGCTGACCGGCAACATGCCGACGATCCAGGTGCGCGACCTCGAGATCCAGCGCCGCGAGGACGACCTCATCGTTGGCACCTTCGGACGCGGCATCTACGTCCTCGACGACTACTCGCCGCTGCGCACGCTCTCGGCCGAGACGTGCGCCGCGCCGGCGCACCTGTTCACCCCCCGCCCGGCGCCCCTCTACGTGCCGGGCAACCGGCTCGGGCTGAACACCGGACTCGGCACCCAGGGCTCGCTCTACTTCGCCGCGCCCAACCCGCCGTTCGGTGCGATCGTCACCTACTGGCTCGCGGAGAAGCCGATGACGCGGCGCGAGAAGCGCGAGGACGCGCAGCGCAAGGCGCGCGAGGCGGGCACGACGATCCCCTACCCGACCTACGAGGAATTGCGCGCCGAGGACGAGGAGGTGGCGCCCGTCGTGTACTTGACGGTGCGCGACGCGCACGGCGCGGTCGTGCGCCGCGTCGAATGCCCGCGCGCCGCCGGCCTGCACCGCGTCGCCTGGGATCTCCGATGGCCCAAGGCGACGCGCACCGAGCTGCACCCCCCCGGCGAGGGCAACCCCTGGTCGCCGCCGGACGCGGGGCCGCTCGTGCCCCCGGGCGAGTACCAGATCACCCTCGACCTGCTGGCGAACGGCGAGACCCGGCAGCTGGCCGGCCCGGTTCCCTGCCGCGTCGTGCCCCTCGGACTGCAGTCGCTGCCGGCCGCCGATCCCGCCGCGTTGCTCGCCTTCCAGAACGAGGCGGTCACGCTGCGCCGCGCCGTGCGTGCCGCGATCGAGTCGGCCGACGACCTGGAGACCAGGCTCGCGCACGCCCGCCTCGCGGTGCGCGAGGCACCGCGCGCCGACCTCGCGCTCCTCGGCCGGCTCGGGGACATGGCGCGTGCGGTCGACGAGATCCTCATCGCCCTGCGCGGCGATCTGACCCTGATCCGCCGCAACCGGCCGAGCCCGCCGTCGATCGCGAGCCGGGTCGAGGCAGCCGCGAGCAGCACGATGTATTCCACCGCAGCCCCGACCGCGACCGCGCGCGAGGACCTGCGCATCGCCGCGGAAGCCTTCACCGCCGTACACGCGCGCCTGCGCGCGCTGCTGACGGAGGATTGGCCCGCCGTCGAAGCCGCGCTCGAAGCGGCCGGCGCACCCACGACACCGGGTCGTCTTCCCGCGTGGCGGTGACCCACGGTGTGGCCCACCGTTTCGCCACACTTGCCGGTGCGCACGGCAACCGACACACTGGCGCCGCTCGGGCCGGTCCGTGTCGGGCCGCGAGCAGCAAGGAAACCAAGCATGGGACACGCACTCGCAACGATCGCGTTGGCGGTCGGCAGCAGCGCCGCGCTGTGCGCCGCGGCCCCGCAACAGCCAGCCGGCGGCCCCGACAACGGAGCCGGGGGCTCGCCGTTCGCCCCGCCGGTCCGCCTGCAGGCAGGCGAGAAGTTCATGGGCGAAGGACGCCTCTATCCCTCCCCGGTCTTCCACGACGTGAACGGCGACGGCCGGCTCGACGTCGTGATCGGTGACCTCATGGGAAGGTTGACCGTCGCGCTGCGCCTGCCGGGCGACGGTCCGCCGCGCTTCGGCGAGGAACAGCCGCTGAAGAACGCCGACGGACAGCCGCTCAAGTTCCACAATTGGTGATGCATCGGCATGAGTCCACAGTTCGTGGACTTCGACGCCGACGGCCACCTGGACATCGTCGCCGGCACCTTCGCCGGATCACCGTTCGTGGCGCGCGGCAGCGCCACGGGGTTCACGGCGCCCGTCCAGATCCTCGACGAGAAGGGTGAGCGCATCGTCATCAACCAGTTCTGGAACTACGACGCCAAGAAGTGGGACAACACCGACCGCTGTGATCCCCGAGGGAACGACAAGCTCGCACGCGGCCACCTGACCTCGGCGTACGCGTTCGACTGGGACGCTGACGGCGACCTCGACCTCATCCTCGGCGACTACGACGGCGGGCACCTGTACCTGCGCCGCAACGGCGGCAAGCCGATGCACCGGCGTTCGCGACGGTCAACGAGCCGATCCTCGCGGACGGCACGCCGATCAAGGTCGACAAGGTCGCGACGCCGCGGATGGTCGACTATGACGGCGACGGGCTCGAAGACCTGCTCGTCGGCACGTTCGGCGACTCGTACGGCAACGGCAAGGGCGGCCGCATCCTCGTCTTCCGCAACACCGGCAAGCGCGGCGCGCCGGAGTTCGGGAAGCCCGACGTCCTCGTCGTGCCGAGCGCGAAGGACGGCCGGGGCCCCGTGCGCCCCGACACCGGCCTCTACGCCGACCTCGCCGACTACGACGGCGACGGCGACCTCGACCTCATCGTCGGCGGCTACTCCCACTGGACGCCCGAGCAGCGCGAGCTGACCGCGGACGAGGAGAAGCGGGTCGCGCAGCTCCGCGCCGAGATGAAGAAGGTCAACGACGACCAGTCGGCGCTCACCAGGCAGATGAGCGAAGCGGCCAAGGGCCTCGAACCCGAGGCCGCGACCCGCAAGCGGGCACAGTTCCTCCAGGAACGCCAGGCCGAGTTCCAGTCGCTCTCCAAGCGGCGCACCGAGGTGCAGAAGGAGCTGGACAAGCTCGTCGCCGCGCCACAGCGCGTGTCCTTTGTGTGGATCTACGAGAACACGAGCGGCAAGAAGGCGGTGAAGACCGCGCGCCGCGACGGATGACGTGAACCGCGCCCCGGAAACGGGGCGCGGTGCTGCGGCGCGCTTCCCGCCGCCTGCCGGTGCGCCGGCAGTGCCGTCCGCACACGCCTGCGGCGAAAACGACCCGAGCCGCGCGGTATTCAGCCAGCGCACCTCGGCAGCGAACCCGGCACGGGTTCCCGAGGGCAACGGGGTCCTGAAGAGGTCCTTCGCCGCGTTCGACGCCGTGCCCACGAGCGGCGACCCGATCGGGTTCGCGCCGTGCACGCGCAGCGAGGTCGGGGGCCCGCCGGATCGCTCGTTCGGGCGCGCGTGCGCGACCGATCGCCGGTCGTCTCTTGCGCGGCCGCCAAGTGCCGCGCCGGGGTGCCCCGCCGTCATGAGTCCGCCCGGTCCGGCCCACGAGGCACCGGCCTCGACCCGGCGCCGCGGCTCCGCCTGCCTCTGGAAGCTCGCCGCGTCGGTGCTGTTCGGCCTCGTCTCTGCTCGAGGTCGGCATTCGCGTGCTGGGCGTGGACGTGAACCTGAGCGGCGTGTGGCGCTGGCACCCCGTGCTCGGCTGGACGCAGCGACCCGGCACCGGCTACGAGTACCGAGTGGACGGGGAACTGGTTCGTGTGCAGTTCAACAGCCGCGGCTTCCGCGACGTCGAGCACGAAACGGCGAAGCCGCCCGGGGTGAAGCGCATCGTCCTGGTCGGCGACTCGTTCTGCGAAGCCTTGCAGGTCAACCTGGAGGACACCTTCTTCCACGTGCTGCAACGACGGTTGAACGAGGCATCCCGCGACGGCTCGCGCTGGGAAGTCGTGAACCTCGGCGTGGGCGACTTCGGCACCGCCCAGGAGCTGCTCGCGCTCCGCCAATACGGCCTCGCCTACTCGCCGGATCTCGTGCTGTGCCAGGTGTTCCCGCTGAACGACATCGGCAACAACTCGCTGGCGCTGGCGACGCTCTACCGCAGCGCGAACGACGGCTACCGGCCGTACTTCGTGCTGGAGGACGGCGGCCTCAGGCCAGCGAGCGCGCAGTCGCTGGGCGGAGCGCTGCGGTGCTGGCTCGCTTCCTTCCGCCTGCTCGAGCGCACGCTGCTCGCGGTGCGCGAACGCCTCGCCCGCTTCGACCCGGCGGCAGACGAAGCGGCCCGGCGTCGCCGACTCGAACGCCTCGGCTTCCCGCCGCTCGAGCCGCTGCTGTACACGTTCGTGCCGGAGCCGGAGCAGATCGCGCCGGTGGCGACGGATGGCGCGTGACCGAGCGCTGCCTCGAGGAGATGGCACGGCTGTGCGCGAGCCGCGGCATCCCGTTCGGCGCCGTCGTGATCCCGTACGACGCCATGGTGGGACCGCGGTGGGCCGAGTTCGCGGCGCAGCAGCCGCCGCCGGCGATGGATCCCGCGTACCCCGAGCGCCGTCTCGCGGCCCTGTTCGACCGGCTGGGCGTGCCACACGTCGCGATGCGGCCCGTGTTCGAGGCGCGGCTGGACGAGTACCTGCCGTGCCGCGACGGTCACCTCGGCCCTTCAGGTCACCGTCTGACCGCCGCGACGCTCCACGAGTGCCTGGCCACAGCCGGCCTCGTGCCACCACCCTGAGAAGGAACGAGCGAAGGACCGAGCTGGCAGCGTCCGCGGCTGCACGGCCGCGCGCGCCGCGCGGCCCGCCCCCGTATCGTGGACGGCGATGGCTCGCCGCATTTCGACGATCTTCCTGCGCGGGCTCGCCGCCTTCGTTCCGATGGCCCTCACGATCTACATCGTGTGGTGGACGATCGCGACCGTCGAAGCGGCGATGCACGCGCTCCTCGCGCGCTTCGTGCCGGTCGACTTCTGGTTCCCGGGGATGGGCCTGGTCGCCGCCCTCCTCCTCATGTTCCTCATCGGACTCTTCCTCAGCGCGTACCTGGCGCGGGTCGTGTACCGGTTCGGGGAACGCATCGTCGAGCGGATCCCGGTGGTGAAGAGCATCTACGGGATGATCCGCGACACGCTCGACTTCTTCACCCACCGCACGCGCGCACGCTACGACCGCGTCGTCTCGGTGCGCCTGTTCGGGCAGAACGTCCGCGTGCTCGGGTTCATCACGCGCACGGACTTCCAGGACCTGCCGGCAGGCATCGGCGGACCGGACACGGTCGGCGTCTACCTGCCGATGAGCTACCAGCTCGGCGGCTACCTGGTGATGGTCCCCAGGGACTCCGTCGAGCCGATCGACATGTCGATGGAGGACGCCCTGCGCTTCGCGATGACCGCGGGAATGCGCGCCGACGCCGAACCCGACAGCGCCGACTGACCGCGAACGGGCCGCACGAACTCGGCTCGTTCCGTGTGTGCAAGGCCGCACACATCCCGAACGCGCGCCGACGCTGCGCGCTCGATGTGCGCGCACACCCATCCGCCCGACGCGAGTCCGCATCTCGCGCGGTGCGGCGCAACCGCCACGCGGTCGGGCGGCAGACGGGGCTCTGTGAGGCGCGCAAACGCCCCGCGCTGAAGATTCTTTTCCGCCAAGACAGCCTTCTCATCGGAGCGATCGCGTAGGGGCGCCAAAGCGCAAGACATCTCGTCGTGTCTGGCGGCCGCTGACTCTCCTCTCTGGCTCCGCAGCAAATGTCCAACCGCTGTTCCGCGCGCGCTCTCGCTCTGGTCCTCCTGTACGCCGCCCCTGTGCTGCCGGCACTCTTTGCCGGCGCGGCGTTCACAGCACCCGCCGAGTGCCAG
>DATGPD010000580.1:0-5726 GCA_035305285.1 Planctomycetota bacterium | reverse complement strand
CACGTGGTCGTACCCGACGAGCGACGCGGCCCCGCTCGGTTCCCATCCCGCGATCCAGACGGTCGAGGAAGGCCGGTGGCAGGCGCTGATCCCGCACACGCACCTGCCGACGACCCCGGTGACGATCGTCGGCTTCTCGGTGATTTCGGAGACGTTCGGCGGGCCGCTGACCTACCGCACGCTGCGCGTCACGCTCGGCCACACGTCTGCGAGTGCGCTCGGGACGGACTTCGCGGCGAACCTCATCGCGCCGGTCGCCGTGATCGACCGGACGAACCACGCGGTGAACTACCGGCTGCACGCGTGGACGCGCGTCCCGTTCGACGTGCCGTTCGCCTACGACGGCCGCAGCAGCCTCGTGCTCGAGATCCGCAAGGAGTGCGTGCCGATCGCGTTCGGCGTCGCCGCGATGGCGACCGCCGGCGCGCCGCCGCGCACCGAGCTTCCCCTTTCGCGATTCACGGTCGGCGCCGTGGGCTCGGGCGCAGCCAGCGCGTCCACGGCGACGGCAGCAGCCGCCGCGCCGCTGCAGGTCCAGCTCCACGTCCAGGGGGCGCCGACCATCTTCTTGACCAGCTACCCGCAGGCGACGCGCAACGAGTTTCCGCTCGGCGGCACGATCGACTTCGCGTGCGACGCGCAGGCGGGAGCGGTGTGGGTGGGTTGGATCGGCGGGACCTTCGTGCCGCGCCTGCCGGTCCCCGGCTTCCTCGGCGAGGTGCTGGTGCCGCCGGCGGCAGTGCTTCCCGCGCGCACGGTGGCGACGGCACCCGATGTCGTCACGCTCGGCATCCCGAGCGACCCGTGGCTCGTCGGCGTGCACCTCGCCTGGCAGGGTGTGGTGGTCGAGCCGGGCCGCGGTCCGCTCTTCACCAACGGCGCGAACTGCGTCATCCGGCCGTAGACGGCGCGCGGCGGCGCCGTGCGCCGCGGCTTCGATTCCCGCGCTGCGGGTGCCGCCGGTATCGGCAACGACCTCGTCGCGCACAGTCGACGCTGCCGCGCCGCGGTACAGCGCGGCGCGCGGGCGAAGGAGCGCTGGATTCGGGACGCGTGCACCGCGCGAGGCTGGCGCAACCGAGCGTGCGCTCCCGACGTGCCCACTGTGGCCGCGCCCGACTTCGGGGTCCGCCTCGCGGCGGCCCGCTCAGGGACCCGCCGCATTCGCTCGGCAGTCCGTTCCCGGGCAGCGGCACACGTCGTGTGACGCGAAGGGACGGGCGCGCGGTGTTCGCGTGTGAGCGGCGCGGTAGGGCTGCCTGACGGCCGCCACCCGGCGCGCCGCGCGAAACACGTGGCGCGCGCCTTCGTTCGTGACCCCGCCGCACGCGCGCGTACACCTTCCCGTCGCGGCTTCGCCGTCTTCCTCATGACTTCTGCCCCTCTCCGCTCCTCCTACTTCAACCCCTGGCGCCCGCACCCCTGGCACGGCCTCAGCCCCGGCCCCGACGTCCCCGCGGTCGTCGACGCCTACGTCGAGATCAGCCCGTTCGACCTCGTGAAGTACGAGATCGACAAGGAGAGCGGCTACCTGCGCGTCGACCGCCCGCAGCGCACGAGCGCCCAGCTGCCGAGCCTGTACGGCTTCGTGCCGCGCACGTTCTGCGGCGAGCGTGTCGCGCGCCTGACCGAGGGCGCACGCGCCGGCGACGGCGATCCGCTCGACATCTGCATCCTGAGCGAGCGGCCGATCGCGGCGCGCGAGATCCTGGTGCGCGCCAAGGTCGTGGGCGGCCTGTCGATGCTCGACGGCGGCGAAGCGGATGACAAGATCGTCGCCGTGCTCACCAGCGACCTGGTGTGGGGCGCGGTCGAGGAACTGGCCGACCTGCCGGCCAACCTCGTCGAACGCCTGCGGCACTACTTCTCGGTCTACAAGCTCGAACCCGGCAAGCAGCCCGCGCCGATCACGCCGTACGGGCGCCAGCACGCGCACGAGGTCATCGCGGCCGCGGTGGCGGACTACGAGCAGATGCGCGCGAAGCTGATGCCGGCGCTGCCGTGAGGGCGGCGAAGCCGGCAGGCACCCACCCGCCGAACCCGTCCGCCGCGCGCCCCTGAATGTGCACGCGGCGCTGCGACCCCGGCGGTCGACGACGGCGGGGGATGTCGTCGGCTCCCGCGCTCGACGCGCGAGGAGGCGCCGGCGCTGCTCGCTTCGGATGCGGCCGGCCGTCGCTACTGTCGGCGGTCCGAAGCCGAGCACCTGCTCGTTGCCGTGTCCCGGCTCGTCATGGCGAGACGGTGCGGGCGCACCGCATCTCAGGCCGCAGCGGCTGCGCATGCGCGCCATCGGCGCATCGACGCGGAGCCACGGTGGCGCGGACCGCGCTCCCGGCGCGGGACCTCTTCGGAATGCCGCGCTTCGCGACCTTGCGCGCCCCGCATCGGCGAAGATCCGCCCATGCTCTCCGCCAGCCACCGCTACTTCCACGCCGCGGCCGACCTCCTCGGCCTCGACGCCAAGGTCCGCAACATCCTGCTGACGCCGCTCCGCACGGTGAAGGTCGAGCTGGTCGTGGAGGCCGACGACGGCAGCCTCCTGCACCACGTCGGCTACCGCGTGCAGCACAATGACCGCCGCGGGCCGATGAAGGGCGGGCTGCGCTACCACCCGTCGGTGGACGAGGACCACGCGTCCGCGCTCGCCAACCTGATGACCTGGAAGACCGCGGTCGTCGACCTGCCGTTCGGCGGCGCGAAGGGCGGGATCGACTGCGATCCCGCGAAGCTCAGTCTGAGCGAACTCGACCGCCTGACGCGCGCGTACGTCCAGCAGACGAAGGAGATCCTCGGGCCGATGCTCGACATCCCCGCGCCCGACCTGAACACCGACGCGCGGGTCATGGGGTGGATCATGGACGAGTACTCCAAGTACCACGGCTTCTCGCCGGCGGTCGTGACCGGCAAGCCGCTCGACCTGTTCGGCTCGCCGGGGCGGCAGGACGCCACCGGGCGCGGGCTCGCGATCTGCGTCGCGGAGGCGCTGCAGGACGAAGGCCGCACCACCGCCGGCGTGACCGTGGCGCTGCAGGGTTTCGGCAACGTGGGCAGCGCGGCGGCGCGCGAGCTGGCCGCGATGGGGGCGAAGATCGTCGCGGTCGGCGACCACGCCGGCGGCGTCGCGCGGCGCGAGGGGCTCGACGTCGGCGCGCTGGCGCGGTGGGTCGCGGAACACCGCACGGTCGACGGCTTCCCCGACGCGGAGCGCATCGACCGCAACGCGGTGCTCACCTGGGACGCGGACGTGCTCGTGCCCGCCGCGGTGGAGGACGTGCTCACCGCGGACAACGCGAAGGACGTGCGCGCCGGGCTCGTGGTCGAGGGCGCGAACGCGCCGACCACGCCGGACGCCGATCGGATCCTGCGCGAGCGCGGCGTGAGAGTCGTGCCGGACATCCTCGCCAACGCCGGCGGGGTGACGGTCAGCTACTTCGAGTGGGTGCAGAACATCCAGGCGTTCCGCTGGGACCTGGAGCGCGTGCACGAGGAACTCGGCCGCACGATGCGCCGGGCGTACGCCGCGGTGCGCGACCTCGCGCGCGAGCGGAAGGTCGACATGCGCACGGCGGCGTTCGCGCTCGCGATCCAGCGCGTCGGCCGGGCGGCGACGTCGCGCAACCACCTGCGCAAGTCGGTCGCATTCTGAACGGCCGGGAAGCAAGCGCGCGCTCGCGCCGGGCCAGGAGGCACCGGGCAGCGAGCGCGCGGCGCGGCTCACCGCAGCTGGAGCCGGATAGAGGTCGGCACGAACTCGAGTCGGCCGTCGGCCGACTCCAGCAAGGCATGGGTGTAGACCGAGAACCCGCTCGCACCCGGAAGCGGAGGCAGTTGCAGGGATGCACGCGCGATGCCGCGGGCGTCGAGGGTGCCGAACCAGTTCGGCATGATCTGGGTGTTCACCAGGGCGAGTCCGATCTCGGTCGCGGCATCGAACCCGAACGTCGGCGTGGTGCTCCACAGGCAGAGGTAGCGCCGGTGCGCGAAGGGCGGCGCGACGACCGCAAGGTCGGCGACGCCGCCGGAATCGGCCAGGGTCGACGCGAAGTCGTGCGCCGACGCCATGGTCTGCAGGCGCGGCAGCCACTCGACGAGCCGCTTGCCGGGCAGCACGGAGCGCACGATCAGCCCCTTGCGTACGTGGTTGTTCGACTCGTTCAGCTCGGTGAGCCGCTGCTGGTAGTCGGCGACCACGTGCACCTGGTACTGGCCGTCGATCGCGGCGGGAATCCGGCTCGTCAGCCGGAAGGAGCGCCGGTCGCCGGGCTGCAGGAGCACGTCGAAGGCCCCGAGGTAGAAGTCGGCGTTGGCGTGTGTGGTCGACGTGCCGAGGAACACGCCGACGCGCGGCGGGAAGCCGGGATGTCCGGAGATCTGGTTGCCGAGGTTGCGGACCTGGAAGTCGACCTGGATCGTTTCCCCCGCGATGTCGCCGCTCACGCTCAGCTGCTCGGCGACGAGGTCGGGGAACGCTTCGATCGTGAACGGGATCGCCTTCGTGTTGTCCCCCTCGTTGGTCTCGCGGATGTTGTTCTCATAGTCGACGAACAGACCCACGTACTGCTGGCCGGGAATCCAGCTCGGTGGGACATCGAAGGTGCCGGTGACGGTCTTGGTGACGAACGGCGTGAGCAGGTCCGTGGCGCCCGAGGCGACCAGCGCGTCGCCTTGCGTGATGCGGTTGTCCGGCGACACGAACACGCCCCAGCGGACGTTGCGCGCGAGTCCGGAGGTGCTGCGGAACTTCGCGGTGAAGGTCACCTGCTGGTACGGGCGGACCGACTGCCGGTCGATCGTGATCGACATCGCCTCGGCGTTGAACTGGGCCGGGAGGGCGGCGGCGAGCAGGAGCATGGCGACGCCGCGGCGCGGCCAGGAAGAGTGCGAGTTCATGGAAAGTCCTTTGGAATGGATTGGCTTCGAGGACCGGGTGCGGCAGCGCCGCGCGGAGCGGACAGCAGAAGCACGGGATTTCCCGGTGCGGCGGATGGGCGCCGTCCCGAACGACCGGCCCGGCCTTCCCGAGGACGCCGCGACCGCCCGGTCCCGCAAGGACTTCGCGCTCGCTCGAAGTTCAGACCCTCCTCCGGCATTGCAGCGCGCGCACGATGGCGACCACGCTGCCTCCGCCCCGCGTCCCCGTTCCCCATGCGGACACCGCCCGGCTCGTCGGCCACTGGCAGGACGGCGACACCGTGGCGTTCCGCGCGCTCGTGACCCGCAGCGTGCCGTGGATCGAGCGGCTGGTCCGGGCCCGGCTCGGCAAGGTCCTGCGCAGCAAGGCGGAGACACAGGACTACGTCCAGGGCGTGCTGGTCGAGGTGCTGGAGCACTGCCCGGCGGCCGTGGTCGAGAGCCCGCGCCACTTCCGCAACCTGGTCGCGCGGATGGTCGACCACACCCTCAAGGACCAGCTCGCCTGGTACCGCGCGGCGCGGCGTGCGGTCGACCGCGAGCAGCCGGAGAGCCACGCGGCGCTGCCGGCGGCGAGCGCGCCGACCCCGAGCCGCAGCGCGGCGGAGCGCGAACGCCAGCGCTGGCTCCGCCTGGCGCTCAACTTCCTGTCTCCCGACGACCGGAACGTCGTGCTCCTGCGCACGTGGGACGACCTGTCGTTCGAGGCGATCGGGGAGCGCCTGGGGATCGAGGCCGAGGCCGCGCGCCAGCGGTTCCGGCGTGCGCTGCCGCGCCTGCTCGACCTGGTGGTGCGCCTGCGCGCCGAACTG
>DATGPD010000579.1:0-6911 GCA_035305285.1 Planctomycetota bacterium | reverse complement strand
GGCCTCTACGCCGGGCAGAGCCAGGGCGGCACGTTCTACGAACTGGTGACGCCGCCGTCGTTCGCGTCGGGCCAGCAGATCCGCATCACCGGCTACGGCACCGACAGCGACAACCGCGACCGTTCGCAGACGCAGCAGACCCACGTCGGCCCGCGCGTCTCGGCGGGTTCGCGCGCGAACGCGATGGCCTACCGCACCGACACGACCGGCGGGAACTCCGGCTCGCCGGTGATCCTGGAGTCTACCGGCCAGGCGGTCGGCGTGCACACGCACGGCGGCTGCACCGCGAGCGGCACGGGCAACAACTGGGGCACGGCGTTCACCCGTGCCGACTGGCAGGCCGCCGTCGCCTCGATCCGCGCCCTGAAGAATCCGGGCAGCTACGCGGTGTTCGGCACGGGCTGCGGCAACGGCACGCCGCCGCGCCTCACCAACAGCGGCTTCCCGGACATCGGGCGCAGCATGAGCATCGATGTCACCAACTGCCCGCCGTCGGCGCCGGTGTCGATCCTGTTCGGTGCGCGCGAGGCCACGCCGATCGACCTGTCGTTCCTGCAGATGCCGGGCTGCCTGCTGTTCACCACCATCGAGTTCGCCGCCCTGGTGAGCGCCGACGCGCGCGGCAGGGCGACGCTGCAGACCAGCGTGCCCAACGCCGTCGGCCTGGTCGGCCAGAAGGTCACCAACCAGGCGGCGGTCGGCGATCCTGGCGCGAACGCCGGCGGCATCGCGATGAGCAACGCCGGCGAGTCGACCATCGGCCAGTAGGGAAGGGCAGCCTCGGCGCCGTCGGCCGCGGATGGCGGACGACGCCGGACTGCGTGGCTCCTGCCCGTGTGCTCCGGACCGCGTCCGGCGCACGGGTCGCGCCGCCTCCGTTCACCGCGCCAGCCACGCCGCGAACTTCGGTTCGAGGTCGGCCTCGCCGAACGCGTGCTTGCACGCGTCGGCGAACGTCACCCGCCCCTGGCCCTCCGCCAGGAAGCGCAGCAGCGCCCCGAACCGCTGCCGACTGTCGGCCGTGCCGCGTCCGGCGACGTCCCGCAGCCAGTGCACGAACCCGCTGCGGTAGGCGCGCAGCAGCTCCTTGAAGTCCGCATCGAACGACGCGGGCACGCCCGGCAAGGTCGCCCCCGACGACGTCAGGAACGGCGCGTGGACGACGTGCCCCGGGTTGCCCTGGTCGTCGAGCAGCAGGAACGGCGCGAGGCGGCCTGCACCCGGCTTGTCGTCCGCCGCCTTGAGGCCGGCCTTCAGGCCCTGCTTGAGCGGCTTGATGAAGTGGTCGCGCCCCTTGGTCTTCCGCCACTGGCTGTCGAGGTCGATCGGCGGCAGCTTGCCGCCCGAGGACGCACCGCCGGGGACGAACTTCGACCGCGCCGCGGCGTAGGCGCCGCGCCCGGAGCCGCCGGTGCGCGCGTTGTTCTCGCCGAGCAGCGCGATGACGAGGTTCTGGCACAGGCCCGCCTCGAAGTCGCGGTCGATCGCGTCGCCGAACGCGAGCACGGCGAGCGACGACGCGCAGCGCTGGACGACGTGCTGGCGCAGCCCGTCCTTGTCGCGCGCGTCCATCCGGATGCCCTCGACCTCGCCGGAGAGTTCGCCCGGCGGCGCGTACTCCATCGCGACGATCTGCAACACGCGCGGGCGCGATGCCCAGCCTTCGCTGCTCAGCAGCACGTGCTCGTGCCACAACAGCTCGCGGTTCTCCGGCGCGGTCGCGCCGAGCAGGGCGCACGTGCCGGTGAAGGCGCGCCGGGTCGGCGCGAGCCACACCTGGGCGCGGACCGCTGCCGGGTCGCGCCCGAGCGCGGCCGCGACGGCGGCGGTGAAGCGCGCGAGGGTCGCGGCGGTCGGCTCGTCCGGGTGCAGCGGCTGGTCACCGAGCGGCCAGCGCCAGCCCTTGATCCAGCGCTGCACCTCCTTGCTCGCCGCCGCGACCTCGCCGGGAGCGGGTGCCTTCGTGCCGAGCAGCAGCCACTCGACGAACAGGCGCTGCAGGTCGCACACTGCCGCGGCGCACTGCTGCAGGTCGGCGAGCGCGGTCGGCGAGTCCAGCGCGTGCGCCGGGTAGAGCAGTTCCAGCGCCCCCAGCCGGAGGACCAGCGCGCGCGGGACGAGGTCGCCGTCGAACGTGACCTCGGCCGGAGGTTTGTCGATGCCGAGGTCGGCGGCGCCCTGTCGGGCGAGGTCGAGGAAGCGCGCCTCGTCCTGGGCGCAGACCGCTGCAACGAGAAGCAGGGTGGACCAACCGGCGTTCGACGCGCGCATCGGCACGATGCTACGCCCGCGGCAATGCCGGCGGATCGGTCGGTGACGCGCGGTGGCCGCGCTCGCGGACGCGTCCCGTGCTCGCATCCTGGTCGCCACCGCGCACAGACCGGCCGCGCGGTCGGGTGCGGGCGCGCCGAGCGCGGCGCCCGGCGCATGCCGCCTTCCCTGGTTCGCCCGCGCCCCGGCGACGACAGCTGCGACGCGCTTCGTGTGCCGCGCGCCGGCGCGTATGGTGCCGCCCATGCGTCCGTACCGGCCGTCGCCGCACCGCCGCCGTGCGCCGGGTCTCCTGTCCGCCGGCGTGCTCGTGTCCGCGTTCGCGTTCGCCGCGTGCAATGCTGCGCCGGGCAGCGGTTCCGCGCCGGGCAGGACGCACGGGGGCGCGCCCCTGTGGGCGGCCCGCGGGATCAGCGACGCGCACCCCGACCTCGCCTGGCTGCACGCGGTGGGTTCGGCCCCGGTCGAGGGCGACGAAGCCGAGGCGCGCGCGCGCGCCGAGCTGGACGCGCGCGGCAAGATCATGCGCAATCTCGTTTCGAAGGTGCGGGCCGAGGTCGTGGCGCGCGAGTCGTTCTGGGCCGACGACTCGAGCAGTCGGACCGAGTCCGCGCTCGACCAGACGGTGGCGGTGGTCAGCGAGGGCACGCTCGAAGGCGCGCGGCCGGTCGACTTCTACGTCGATCCGGAGGCGAACCTCGCGCACTGCCTGCTCGTCCTCGAGCGCGCGCCGGCGGCGCGCGAGGTCGCGCGCCGCATCGACGAGAAGGAGGCCGACGCCGCCGCGTTGCTCGCGCGCTCGCGGAACGCGCCGCCGTCGATCGCGCTGCCCGCGCTCGCCCAGGCGTACGACGCGGTCGTCGCCGCGCGCGTGCTGCGCTGCTCGTATGCGGTCCTCGCGCACGGGCCGCTGACCCGGCCCGACCGCGTGGGCGAGGAGGTGATCGCGAACCTGCACGCGCTCGCCGCCAGCCTCCAGCTCCGGGTCGAGGCGGGCAACGGCCAGCGCGGGCGCGTCGGCGGCGAGATCGAGGCGCCGATCGTGTTCGCGCTGAGCGCGGACGGGGAAGGCGTCGAAGGCGTCGAACTCGTGTTCCGCCTGCGCGGGCACGCGCGCGCCGAGCTGTCGCCGCCGCGCAAGGCGACCGGCCCGGGCGGCATGGCAGCGGTCGTCGCGCGCGCGCTGGGTGCGTCGGGCGAGCGCAGCAACCAGATCGAGGCGGTGGTCGAGGTCCTCGACAGCCGCGGCCTGCCCGGGCCGGTCGCGATCGCGGAGTACCTCCTGCCGACGCCGGCGGACACGCGCGTGCTGGTCGGCACGACGGCGACCGCGCACGGTGCGCCCGCGGACCCGGGCGCGCTGCACGCCGGCGTCGTCGCCGCGCTCGGCGGCGCGGGTTTCGCCGTGGTGGCGCCCGAGCAGGTCGCCGAGAAGGCGAGCGCGCACGACGTCGTCACCCTCGCCGTGCCCGAGCTGTGCGCGCGCCTGCGCGGCCGGGTCGACTACGTCGTCCGCGTGCTCGGGGCGGCGAAGGAGGCGAGTGCGCGCCAGGACAAGATGCGCGCGCGCGCGTCGGCCGTCGTGCTCCTCATCGACGTCGCCACCGGTCAGGTCGACCAGTTCCTCAGCGATCCTGCGGACGGCCTCGCGGACACGCACGCGCAGGCCGCGGACACGAGCCTTGCACGGCTCGGCGACGGGCTCGGCAGGACGGTCGTCGAGCGGCTGCGGGCGCGCGCGGGCGTGTGACGTCCGGCGTCCGATCGCCGCGCGGTACGCTCTCGCGCCGGGCGGCGCGGCACGGTCGTCGACGGTGTGTCCGGCCACGCGCAGCACCTCGACCGCGGCGCGCAGGTGCGGGCGTCCGACGAGCAGGTAGTCGGTCGCGCAGGTCGACAGCACGATGCCGACCCCCGGACTGCGGTCGTGCAAGGGCGCGAGGCGGACGGCGAGGCGCTGGACCGCAACGGTGCGCGCAACGGATTGCAAGTCCGTCTTCAACCCGCCTCGCGACGGCGGCTTCGTGACCGCGTTCACGGTCGGTATCACGCTCGGCGCATGCGGATCCGGGACCGCCGTCCGCCGCCGTGGTATCGGCACTTGACCGGAGCGGGAGGAAGGGTCTGCTTCGGTTCTCCCACGTTCTCCCACATCTCGTCCGGGTGTTCCCATGATCTCTCGATTCGCAACCGTCTCTGCTCTGGCGGCCGGTCTCGCCGCCCAATCGGTCGTCGTCCCCAACGCCAACGCCACCGTGCGCGGCAACTCGCAGTTGAACACGATCGTACGCAACGCGGGTGCCCCGCGCACCTACATGCTCGCCACGAGCGAACCAGCCGGCGTTCGCGCTCATCGGGTTCGACGCGGCCTTTGCGTTCGGCATGGCGCCCCTTCCGCTCGACCTCTCCCCGATCGGGATGACCGGCTGCACGCTGCTCACCGACCCGGCGATCACCGTCCCGATGCTGACCGACGGCTCGGGCGGCGCGTCGCTGCCGATCCCGATCCCGACCGCGGGCGCGAGCGGCGTGGGCGTCGCGATGCAGTGGATTTACTTCGACCCTGCGATGCCGAACCCCCTCGGCCTCCTCAGCACCAACGGCCGCCTCGTCCACATCGGGCCGCTGATCTGCCCCAACCGCTACGTCTACGACCTGTTCAACGTGAACTCGTTGACGGGCACCGTGCAGGCCGGCGGGCCCATCGCGCAGGTGTTCACCGTGCCGTGACGTGGGGGCGTCGCCCGGTTCGACGAGCGACGTCCTTCGTTCCCGCCGCCGCGAACGACCGCGCGGCGGTGGGCGGAGGCCCCGGGCCTCCGCACGCCGCATCGCCTCGTCTCCCTCACGAAGGATGGCCCGAAGGCTCGTTCCGGCCGGTGCGGGCGCTCCACCGCCGGTCTCCCGCGGCGTCGTGCGCGTGCCCGACGCGACACGCCGCGCGCGAGATTCCGCTCAGCGGTCGTACTCGACGATCACCGTCATGTGCCGCACCGCGGGTGCGAAGTGCTCGGCGCGGATGCGCGCGTACTCCGGATCGGCGAGGAGCCGCGCGCACGCCGCGCGGTCGCGGAAGTGGATGGTGAACACCCGGTGGATCGGGTACGCGACTTCCCTGCGCAGCGTGCGCGCCACCGCGACGTCGTAGCGGAAGCCGCCCCGGCGGCCTCCAGCAGGGGCAGCATGGGGCGCGGCAATGCGCGTAGCGTCGTCGTCCTCGACTTCCAGGGCGACGAGCATCTCGTGGGTCATCGCCACGCCGTCCCTGCGTCACGTGCGGTTGGCCAAGCAGTGCGCCGGTGGATTGCGTCGTTCGCTCGGGGCCGGCACCGCCCGGCGCGTCGCCGCGAGTCCGGCGAGCATGCTCCCGTCCCCATGCGGACCCCCGACCGCTTCCGCCGGATGGCGCTCGCCCTGCCCGACGCGGTGGAGGGCGAGCACATGGGGCAGCCCGACTTCCGCGCCGGCGGGCGCGTCTTCGCCAGCCTGCAGCCGGAACGGCGCCTCGACATGGTGAAGCTCACGCCCGCGCAGCAGCGCAGGTTCGTCGCTGAAGGGGACACGTTCTTCCCTGCGACGGGCGCATGGGGGAGGCAGGGCTACACGCACGTGCGCCTCGCGTCGGTCGATCCGACCACGGCTGCCGACGCGCTGCGGCACGCCTGGGAGAACGCGATGGCGCAGCCGCCGCGACGCCCGCGCAAGCGGACGGCGAAGAGGACGTAGACGCCCGCCGCCCGCGATCGACGGCGGGGCCGCACCCGGCGGAGTCCCGCGCGCTGTGGCCCTCGGGTGCGGCACTCGGACCTCCCGCGATGCGGCACGCCGTGCGCGGGGGCCCTCGCGGAGCGCACGGTCGAGCGGGGATTCGGTGGAGCGCGCCGCCCCGGCCGGTCGCACAAGCCCGGCCTGCGCGAGGTCGCGTATGGTGTCCGGGCCTCGCTTCCTGCCGGCGCGGCTGGTTCCGGCGCGGGACGCGTCCCGCCTTTCGTGGTCCGCTCGTCCTTTCCGATGCTCGCTCGCTCGAAGCTCGTCCCGTTCCTCCTCGCGCTCGTGCCGTGCGCGGCGCAGCCGCCGGCCACGTTCCCGGCGCCTCCGGAGATCCTCGCCCACTATGCCTTGCGCGACGGCACGGTGCAGAACCTCGTGCTGCCGTGGCAGGCGTCCGGGCCGTTCTCGGTCCGCGTCGTCCTCGACGGCGTCGAACGCACGCTCGCGCTCGTGCCGCACGACGTGCGCGCGCGCGACTTCGTGCTGTTCGTCGACGACGGCAACGGACTGCACGCGCAGCCGACGCCGGCTTCGGTGACCTTCCGCGGCGAAGTCGCCGGTCTCGACGGCAGCGCGGTCGCGGCCTCGCTGATCGACGGCCAGCTGCAGGCGATCGTGCTGCTGCCGGACGGGACGCAGTGGGCCGTCCAGCCGCTCACCGAGGTGCACGCCGCGCTGCCGCGCGCGAGCCACGTCGTCTATCGCGGCACCGACGTGGTCCTGCCGGATGACCTGCGCTGCGGCGCCGGCGGCAGGCCGGTCGAGGTGCAGGGCGGCGGCGGGGTCGGGATCGCCGCGCTGAAGGTCTGCGAGATCGCGGTCGACGCCGACCTCGCCTACTACGCGCGCTACGGCAACAACGCGACGAC
>DATGPD010000578.1:0-9408 GCA_035305285.1 Planctomycetota bacterium | reverse complement strand
GCGCGCAGCGCGGCAGCGAAAGGCGCGGCAGGGCTCGGCGCTGCGGTGCAGGCGCGTAGCGTCCGCACCGCGCGAAGCGAGTCCGGAAGGAGCACAGCGGTGCGCGCGCAGCGCGGCCCCTCGGGCATTGCGCTCCCGTTGAGCTCGTTGATCAAGCCGCGCAACCACCCATCCTGCAGGCGAGGACCGGCATTCGGCGAGATTCCAAACTCGTGCTGGCGAGCGTCGAAGCCCGCCTACGTTGGATCCTTATGGTTCAGACTGCATCAACTCCGAATCCCGTTCAACGCGCCATCGACTTCTTGGAGAGCATGCCAACCGGTGCTCCTGGAAAGACTATCGCTTTGCAGGACTACCTGCGTGAGCAGGCGCTTTCGTGGGGCGATTGCACGGTGGCTGCGCGCGGGTTCCGGGGAACGGAAAAGTGCTCTTCCGGGGCACTCCTCGATCTCACGGTGAGCGAGATGTGGCTGGAAGAGCTGCGTTCAGACTGCCGGAGCATCCTCCTTGGCGTCGAGTGCGAGTGGAGTCCAAGTCGATACGAACGCCGATGCGATTCTGCAAGCTTCTTGACGTCAGGGCGAAGCGGAAGTTGTTCGTCGGCGCACTCGGTTCCGATCAATTGGAAGCAGCAATGGCGGAGATCGAGACAGTGGAGGCCCTCGTCGAACAGCACGAGCTCGTGCCTCCGGGCGAGGAGATGGGGGTGATCCTATGTGGTTACAAGCCAGAGGTCGTCGTGGGGTGGGTGCTCACCAAAGGGGCGAAGTTTGAGCGTGTCCCGCTGGATCGTCGCGCGTTGACGATCGTCACTCGCTGTCACGACTTCGTGATGCGCGTCTGCACCAGGGCCGGGTGTTCCCGACGATCCCCAAGGAGAGTTGATAACCGGCGCTCTCCCGGCAGGCACGAACCTCCCGAGCGAGCGGCACCCGATCTTGACCGCGGCGACCGGACTCCTACGCTTTCCCGCCATCCGCATCCGCCGCGGCGAGAGGGAAAACCTTCATGACGAAACTGGTCGAGACGCGTGGGTGCATCGATGTCGCCGGCTTCGTGGACGGGGGGGGAGTTCGGGTGCCTGGGCTGGGTCGCGCCGGTCATGTGGAGTGGCTTGTCGGAACGCGAGGGCCGACCGGAGCTGGAGTGCACGGTCGGGACGACGGCGGTGCCGAGGGACCAGCAAACGGTTCGCTGGGGTTCCAGCGCCGACGTGGCGCGCGTGCTTTCGGACCTGATCGGGGGCGACCAGTGTCGGTTCGAGGTCGTGATCCGACGCGAGTTCGCGCAGGGGCTGCCGCGCGGCGACTTCCTGCTGTCGATCACGCCGCGCTTCGGCGCCGACCGTGCCGGGCAGCCGCGGTTCGTCCTGGTGAATCCGTCCGTGCCGCTGCCCGACGCGGACGCGGTGAACTCCATCGGCGGCCACTTCGCCGTCGCGTACGAGTTCCTGGGGCACTTCATCGCGCGCGGCGGACTGACGCGCGACGCGCGGGTGCTGGACGTGGGCTGCGGCGTCGGCCGGATGGCCTATCCGCTCGCCTACTACCTGTCGCCGCGCGGGAAGTACGACGGCTTCGACATCATGCGGGACGCGGTGGAGTGGGCGCAGTCGGCGCTGGGGAAGAAGTTCCCCAACTTCGCGTTCCGGCACCTCGACGTGTTCAACACGCGCTACAACCCGCGCGGCGTGATGGCGGCGGACGAAGTGACCTTCCCCCAGGCGGACGCGAGCGTCGACTTTGCGTTCCTCACGTCGGTCTTCACGCACATGCTGCCCTCCCAGGTGGAGCGCTACCTGGACGAGCTGCGCCGCGTCGTGGTCAAGGGCGGGCGTGTGCTGATCACGTGCTTCCTGCTGAACGAGGAGTCACGCGCGCTCATTGCCGCCGGAAAGAGCTCGCAGCCGCTGCAGCACCCGCTCGGCGTGGCCATGGTCGTCGATCCCGACGTTCCCGAGGCGTCGATCGGGTTCCCCGAGGCGTGGATGAAGGACCAGCTCGCGCGCCGCAACTGGCGCCTCGTCGGATCGTGGCCGGGTGCATGGTGCGGCCGGCAGGGCGGGGTCAGCTACCAGGACATCCTCGTCGTCGAGAAGGTCTGAGCGACGCGGCGCCGGGAGCCGACTGGGGGCGCGCAGAATCGGTCGGCGCCGCGCTCAACCTTGCCGCGGCCGGACGCTTCATCTCGGCGCGGTGGCGCTGTGCGAACCGCTGCCAGGCGAGCTCGTCTTCCGGCGCCCAGCGCGGCCTTCACCAACTCGGCGCCGGAGGACGGCTCGGGCAGCCCACACGTCGTGGAGATCGCGCGCCGCGAGCTGGCCGCGCGGCGGATGGCGGACCGTGCCGGCGTACTGCGTCGACCCGCAACGGCGCCATCGCTCGATCCTCGGCTTCCCTTCTGCGGTTTCGCGATCGCCATCAGCAGGCGGGTGCCGGCGTCAGGCCGCGCTGGCGGGCGAATCCGGGAGCGCTGCGCGCGTGCCTGCTCGCGCAGCAAGTCGCCACCTTGTTCGGGCCGTCATCCCGGCGGATCCGTCGTCACCTTCGACCCGATGGTGTCTACCGGGTGGGCACGCCGGAGGAGCGCCGCAGGGGAGCTGCTCGGATCCTGATCCCTGCGTCGGAGTGGTCGACTGCCCCGGCCGGACAGCCGCCCGCAGGGCGCTCGAGCGACGGCAACCTGAAGACGCAAGGCGCGGAAAGCCCGCGCACAACGCCGTGGCCGAAGAACGCTAGCCGGCTTCCGACAACGCGAACCGCCGGCGCTCCGACGAGCGGAGTTCGGCCAGGACGGTCGCGGCATCTGCGTGCGCGTCCTCGAACGCGGGGCCGAGCAGCCCCGCGGGATCGGCGAGCATCACGTCGCTCGTGCGCACGAGCCAACTCGCCTGGAGGGTGGCGCCAGAGTGCGAGAACACGTGCACTCGAGCCGTCGCGCCGTGGACATCCACACGGATGCGGCCGGAGTGATAACACCGGGGTGGAAAGCTGCGATCCATCGGAGGAAAGGGGGAGCCCGTCGTCCAGTGCAATGCGTGTGCCGACTGGTGCTGAGCACGGCCGGCGGGTCTGCGGGTCGGTCGCCGGTGTGATGGTCGGCGAAGCAGGCACCCGGGCGTCGGTCGGTTTGCGTTCGGCAGTGCTGGCGTGCAGACCGTGCAACCCGTGCCGCGCACGGCTGCGCGGTCTCGCGCCTGCCGTGGTCGAGGTCGCCCGGCTCGCAGCGGGTGCGGGGAAAGCGCCCGCGGTCGGCGGCATGCGCATTGCCCCTCGTCGCGAGCCCCGCGGCCCATCCGCGCGGGCGGCGTGCGCGCGGTGACGCGCGCCCGTGTTCCCTTCATGACTCGAGAGGACCAGCGATGAACCTGGACGTGATCAAAGGCAACTGGAAGCAGTTCAAGGGCAAGGTCAAGCAGCAGTGGGGCAAGCTGACCGACGACGACCTCAAGCGGATGGAAGGCAACATCGACCAGGCGGCCGGCGTCATCCAGGAGCGCTACGGGCAGACGCGCGAACAGGCCGAGCGCGAGTGGCGCGGGTTCTGTGAGAGCTGCAAGCCGTGAGGTTGAGGCGGCGCACCTGACCCGACTGCGGCACGGCCTCTCGTAATCGGGCATGGCGCAAGCCCCCGTCCCGTGCTTGCGTGCCTGTGCGGCGTGCAGGGCAGGGCCAAGAGGCGAGCGTGCCAGTGCAAGGCGGCAGCATTCCGAGGCAGGTTCGTGAAGGTGAGGCCGCTTCCTCCCCTGGGGTCGTCGCCGCGATTCCGAAGCTCCTGAAGCCGGGACCCGCGAGCGGCTGCGCTGTGGTGGACGACTGTGCTCCCTCCGACACAGTGCGTTCCACTGGTGCGACACTGCGACGAAGCTCCGCCGCGGTCCGATCTGGACAGGCTGCGCACTCGGCGCACGCCTTCTGCCAGGCGCTGGCTGGAAAGCGATCCCGTGACTCGCCACCGGCAGGCGCGCGAGCCTCGAAACAACGGCGCAGGGATCGCGGTCCTCCTGATCGCGAGCCGATGCGCCCGTTCCCTCGCCCGGCGTCGTTCTCTCCATGCAAGCCGGCGGTCGCACCGGCTCCCTTCGGTCCCGGGTGGCAGCCTCGTCGAAGTGCCGCCACACCCCGCACGCGCTGCCGCCTTACCGGGTCGGTGCGCAGTGCCGCAGCTCGGCGAAGTCACGCCGGTCGCGCACGCTGTCGAGGTCGGGGTCGTCGAGCGGCACGCCGCGGAACGCGCTGTCCAGCGCGCAGGCGCGGCGCAGGGCGCGCATCGCCATGTCGTGGTGGCCCAGCAGCGCGAGGTAGCACCCCAGGTTGAAGTAGCCGATCGCGCTCTTCGGGTCGCGGCGCACGAGGCGCTCCATGCAGGCGACCGCGTCCGCGATCCTGCCCACGCGCTTGCAGCACCACGCCTCGGTCAGGTCGAGCCACTCGGGCTCGTGGTGCATGGTGCGCAGTTCGTCGATGTCGCGCAGCGCCTCCGCGCAGCGGCCCGCGTCGACCAGTGCGCGCACGCGCAGGTAGAGCGCCACGGGGCGCGCTCCGGGGACCCGCAGCAACGGTTCGACCTTTTCCAGGGCGATGTGCGGGCAGCGCAGCTCGAGCCATCCTTCGACTTCGTTGGCCCGGCGCTGGAGGGACGGTGGGACTCGCTGGGAAACCGACGGCACGACGGGCGGCATTCTCTGTCGCTGCGGTCGCGTTGCAATCCGCTCCGCCCGGCGTGTGCCGGGGTCGCAGCACGCGCGGGGGACGCGCCGCGCCGCACGGCCGCCCCGGTCAGCGCGTGCCGTCCACTTCGTGACCGCGCGCGCGTACCGGAACGACGCCGAGCACGCGCTCGCCGTCGAGCAGGACCGCTTCGTCGGCGAGGTTGACCGCCGGACACACGTGGCGCGGCACGAGGCGCAGGCGGTCACCGGGGCGGGGTGCGGGTCCGGTGCCCGTGCAGTCGAGCGGCAGGTGTTCCTCGCTCGGCGTGCGCGCGACGAGGTGGGGCGCGCTCTCGACCGCGGCGCACGGGTCGCCGCACGCCGCGTCGAGCGCCTTGCTGCCCGCGTCGCACGTCACGCGTCCGGGCCGCGGACTGCTGATCACGGTCGCCAGCACGTGGACCGCCGGCCGGAAACCCTCGATCCCGTAGCTCGCGCTCGTCGTGTCCCAGTACACGACCGTGCCCGGACCGACGCGGTGTCGCCGCGCGCGCAGGCGCGGGTCTTCGAGCGCGAACGGGAACGCGGGCGTGCCGCTCGTGCACAGCTCCAGGGAAGGATCGAGGGCCAGTCGGTCGGCGACGTCGAGCAGCCGGCCGTAGAGCGCGGTGCACGCCGCGCGGCGCGTCGCCGCGTCGGCGCGGAGGTGGCCCTCGTAGCAGTGCAGCCCGCGCAGCGCGTCGCCGGCGGCGCGCACGGTCGCCGCGATCCGCTCGTGGTCGTCGAGCGGGATCCCGCTGCGGCCCCAGTCCGGGTCGAGGTCGACGAACAGGCCGAGACGCGCGCTCGCGGCGCGCACTTCGGCGGCGTGCTCCGGGCTCTCGGTGAGCAATGCGACGCGATGTCCCGGGAAGGCCTCGGCGAGGGTGGCGACGCGCGCGAGGTTCGCGCCGCGGTGCGCCATCGCGACCAGCAGGTCGATGCCGGCGCTCTGCCGTCCGAGCAGCACCGCGGCTTCGCGGGTCGTCGCGCACTTGAAGTGCGTGACTCCGGCCGCGAGCAGCACGTCGAGGACTTCGGGAACCTTGCACGTCTTCACGTGCGGTCGCCAGCGCGCCACGTCGCCGTCGAGCATCCGCAGCATCGCGGCCACGTTGGCGCGCACCGCGGCGAGGTCGACCAGCAGGCAGGGTGTCTGAAATCCGGCGAGCGCGTCCATCGCGGGCATTAGACCGCCGGGCAGAGGAGGAACCCCTCGCGCGCGGGGAAGGACTTCATGGGGCGCGGGTCGTGGCCATCGCCGATGCGCGTGACGCCCGGCGCAGGTTCGCCGAGTCGATGGCTTCGCCGTGCACCTGCCGATCGCCCCGCCGAGGCGACGTCGTCGCGAGACGCACGCAAGCGCGCGCGACCGATGTGCGACGCGGTGGTGGCCGCCTTGCGGGACGGCGCGCGTGTCGGGCCCGGGCGCGGGCCACCGCGGACGCGCCACCGTCTGCCGGCACGTCGACTCCGCCCCGTCGGGCAGAGCCCTGGCGGACGACGGCGACGCCCGCCGTGCCCGTGTCGACCAGCACCGGCAGCCGACAGGAGCACGTCACGGCTTCCCCTCGGGACGCACCGCGGCAACCGAACGCGGCCACGCCCCGATTCTGATCGCGCCGTCACCGCAGCCGACGGCGCTTCCCGTTCACGCCTCGCCCTGCCCGCCCAGCACGCCCGCGAGCAGCCGCTCCATGCGCGGCCACACGTCCTCGATCGCGCCCGTGAGCCGGTGGTCGCCGCCCGGCACGATCCACAGCTCCTTGGGCGCGCGCAGCGCCGCGAACGCGCGCTCGACGTCGTCGGCGGCGACGACGTCGTCGGCGGAGCCGTGCACGACGAGCGTCGGCGCCCGGATCCGTCCCGGCAGCTCGTCTTCCGGCCATGCGCGCGCGTCGCCGAGCACGGCGTCGTTCAGCTCGGTGCGGACCCAGGCGCTCTCGACGAGCACACGTCCCTGCCGGCGCGGCCGCTTCGCCATGCGCGCGAGGAACCCGAACGCCGGCGCGAGCAGCACGAGGCCGAGCACGCGGTCGGGATGACGCGCGGCGAGCCACGCGCCGACCAGACCGCCGAGCGAGGATCCGACCACGACCGCGCGGCCGAGGTGGTCGAGGCCGGCCTCGGCGTCTTCGATCACCCGGGACAGCGTGAGGTCCGCGAGCCGGCCTTCCGACTCGCCGTGCCCGCGGAAGTCGAGGCGCAGCAGGCGCAGCCCGCGGCGCTCCGCCCACGCCAGCAGCGACGAGCTCTTCTCGCCGAGCCGGTTCGAGGCGAGACCGTGCAGGAACAGGAACGCGGGCTCGGCGCCGGGCAGCTCGTCGGCCGCGAGGCGGGTGCCGTCCGCTGCGCGGAGGTGCACCGTCCGCGGCGCGGTCGTCACGCGAGCACCACGCGGTGGCAAGGGCGGCGAACGCCGTGCGGATCGGTGTCGGTCCAGGCCGACGCGCGACGATCCGTTCGCGACGCCACGACCGCCCCGAGCCTCATCAACGGGCCGTCGACCGCTACACCAGCTTCTCGATCGCCTCGATGCGGACGACCTTCGGGCCGGTCGGCCCCTGGATCGTCGCCTCGTCGCCGACGTGCTTGCCGAGCAGATCCTTCGCCAGCGGTGCGCGGTAGCTGACGATGTCGTCCTCGACCGCGTCCCACGGGCCCAGCACGCGCCATGTCTGGTGCTCGCCGCCGTCGAGGGTCGAGAACGTGACCCGGGTGCCCGGCGCGACCACGTCCGAGGGGATGTCCTGGTCCTCGATCAGGCGCGCCTTGCGCAGCTCGGTGTCCATCTCCTGCGCGCGCGAGGTGAGGTTGCGCTGCTCCTCCATCGCCGACTCCCACTCGCTGTTCTCGCTGAGGTCGCCGAGCGAGGCTGCTGCCCCGATCGCGCGCGAGTTGGCCGGGATCTTCTCGTCGACCAGCTTGCGGTACTCCTCGCGCTGCCGCGCCAGGCCGCGCTGGGTGACGTAGACGTAGTCTTCCTCCCAGAACGGCTTCTTCGGCGCCTCGCTGAGGTCGGGGAAGCGGCGCGCCACGGTGCGCGCGAGCAGCAGGCCGATCTCCTGCGGGAACTCCTCGCCGCCGCGCTCGGCGATGCCGACGTACTCGCGGATGTTGTCGCGGTCGATGTGCTCGAGCACGCGGGCGAGGAACGATTTCTTGCCGGCGAGCAGGCTGGTCGCGCGGCCGAGCAGGCGGCCAAGCTCGGCGTTGCCGCGCTTGTCGGCGCTCAGCACGCGGGCGAGGTGCAGCAGCACGCGGCCGACCGCGATCTCGGACGGCTTGTCGTCGTGGCCGTCGAACACGCCGTCGGCGTAGAGCCGCCCGAGCAGGTAGGTCACCGCCGGGTAGCGGCGCGGGTAGGGCGCGACCTGCTGCCACAGCGGAAGCAGCCGGGGTGCGTGGCCGCGCTCCTCCAGCAGCGTGACCAGCGATTCCATCAACCCGCTCGGGAAGCGCGTGAAGTGCGTGATCGCGAGGTCGGCCCATTCCGACCCGAGCGCCTGCTCGAGGAGCCCGATCGCCTGCTCGCCGGCCACCAGTTGTTCGAGTCGCTCGGGATGGAATGCGCCGCTCTCGTCGAACACGAGGGCGCGCAGCTCGCCCGCGGCGGGGCTGCCGGGCAGCTCGCGGCCGTTCGCCTCCAGGAGGAGGAGGCCGTCGACGATGTGCGCGTGCGACACACCCTGCCGGTTGCGCAGCGCCGCGGCCACGCGTTCCTGGGCGAGGTCGAGCAGGGCCTGGCGCGCGGCCGGGTCTTCGCAGCGCGCGAGGTGCTCCCGGCAGATCGTCATCGCGCTGCCGAGGTTCTCGGCGAAGTTCAGCGCGCGCTTCGCCTCGTCGGTGAGGCTCAGCGGCTGCTTGCGCAAGACGAACGTGGGTCGTGTCTGGCTGCCCTCGATCTGCAACCAGGGGTCGACGGTCGCCTCGGCGCGTGCGCGCTTCCAGAAGGAAGCCCACTTGCTCGTCGGCACGATGCTCGGCGACAGCGCGTCCTTGAGCTGCGCGCTGGTGATCCTGCCGCGCATCATCTTCGCGGCCTTGCGGATCAGTTCCGACGGCTTCTCCTCCGCCAGGCGGCGCAGTTCGTCGAGCGCCACCAGGCGCATCGTGCGCAGGTCGTCGTGGTCGAGCGGCTTGAAGCTGTCGAGCACGGTGTCGATCGGCAGCTCCATCGTGCGCCCGCTCGCGAACCGCACGCCGACCTCGCCGCGCTCGGGGTCGATGCGCTCGACCACGCCCTCGCCCCAGCCGCCGCGGTGGTAGACGACGTGGCCCGCGGTGTAGCGCAGCAGCGACTCGAACGCCTCGAAGGTGTCCGCAGACAGGCTGCTGCCGAGCCGCGACCGCTCCTTGAGCAGCGGGTACCAGGGCTCGGAGGCGAATACCTGCTCGGTCAGCTCCAGCAGGCGGCGCGCCATCGCCTCGTTGTGCGCGCCGCGGCGCACGGTGGTCGCCGCGAGCCGGCGCGCTTCTCCCGCCCGGCCGAGCCTGGCGAGCGCCTCGACCATGTTCGCGGCGAGCCCCAGGGCGCGGGACGCCATGTCGGCGTCGCACAACGCCTCGACCACGCCGCAATAGGCGTCGACCGGTCCGGGGGCCTCCGCGGCGCGCTGCCAGGCGCTTTCGAGCTCTTCGAACTGACGGGAACGAACGAGATCGATCAGGGCTTGCGCAGGCAACTCGGACACGGCGGCGAAAGCGGGCGCAGAAGG
>DATGPD010000577.1:0-4696 GCA_035305285.1 Planctomycetota bacterium | reverse complement strand
AACACGCCGCGCTCGATCGGCGGCGCACCCTCGCCGACGTGGTGGAACAGGGAGAACAGCACCGCGGCGATCACGACCGCGATCGCGGCCGCGGTCCAGCGCGGCAGCCGCGCGACCTCGCACGGTCGCGTCAGCAGGAGCGTGAGGATCGAGACGAGCGCGAGGCGGAACACGAGTTCCTCGAACAATCCAGCGCCGAGCGACGCGACCAGGTTGGCGGACAGGCGCAGGTCGCTGCCGCTGGCGGCGAGCAGACGGTACGACGACGACGCGAGCGCGTCGGCGAGCGGGCCGAGCATCAGCCCGTACACCGCGCCTTCGAGCACGATCACCCCGGCGACCCGCGCCCAGGGCACGTCGCGGCGCCACAACGACCACGCCGCGTACAGCACGGTCACCGCGAAGATCGCGCGCATCATCGTCACGGCTTTCGGGCCGAGCGCGCGCAGCGCGTCACTGACCAGCATCTCGGCGCCGTTGCGCTCGCCGGGCGCGAGCAGCAGGCGCAAGACCTCGTAGCCGAGCCACAGCGGCAGCACCGCGAACAGGCTCATCGCCGGGTCGCGCGACCACTCGAAGTAGCCGGCGCGCTCCGGCTCGGCCTCCTTGCGTGGTGCCCGGGTCATGCCGGGACACCCCCACCGGCCGCACCGGCGCCCTCCGGGACGGTGCCCGCGTACACCGCGGCGATGCCGAACGACACCGTCGTGTATCCCGGGTCGCGCAGGCCGGCCGCGCGCATCCACGCGAGGAACGCGTCGCGCTCGGGGAACGCCTCGACGGTGCGCTGCAGGTACCGGTACGCACCGTGCCGGTCACCCGAGACCCAGGCACCGAGACGCGGCATGACGTTGCGGAAGTAGCAACCGTAGAGCGTCGCGACCACCGGGACGCGCGGCCGACAGAACTCCAACACGACGACGCGCCCACCCGGTCGGCACACGCGCACCATCTCGCGCAATCCGGCGCACGGGTCGGCCAGGTTGCGCACGCCGAAGGCGACCGTCGCCGCGTCGAACGTCGCGTCGGGAAACGGCAGGCGCAGCGCGTCGCCGGCGGCGTAGCGGATCCCCGTGCCGGTCGCCTTGGCGGCCGCGCGCGCGAGCATCGGCATGCAGAAGTCCACGCCGACGACCCGAGCGCCCGTCGCGCGGAGCGCGAGTGCGACGTCGCCCGTGCCGCAGCACACGTCGAGCACACGGTCGCCGACACCGACCCGCGCGGCGCGCACGACGCGCCGCCGCCACGCGCGGTGCACGCCGAGCGACAGGACGTCGTTGGTCAGGTCGTAGCGCGACGCGACCCGGGCGAACAGGCGCTGGACCTCGGCGGCCTCAGGCATCGCCCGCGGACGATACGGAAGCGCTCGCGGCGCACCAGCGTCGTCGCGGCGCCGCCGGCAGCGGGCCGCGCGCGGGGCGCGCGCGGCCCCTTCCGATCACTGCCGCCAGTAGCTGGCGACCGCGCGCACGCCGGGCACCGGGATGCTCGCGAGGCGCGCGCCCGAGTCGATCTCGAACACGTCGACCCGGCCCACGTCGGCGAGCGCGACGAACATCAGGCGCGGGAACGCGGGGTTCGCCGGACCGCCGGTGCCGGCCTTCACCGTCCCCTTGCCCGAGTGGTTCATCGGCGGCTGGCCGACCTGGGCGTTGTACGGCGTGATCTGGTCGGGCAGTGCGCCGTTGTTCACCATCTCGTCGAAGGCGATGTCGACCGGGGAGTTGCCGGACAGGCGGTCACGCCGCGGCGTCGTCGGGTTGACGCCGCCGTAACGCTGGGTCACGGTCCACTCCTTCTGCCGGAAGGTCGGTGGCAGCAGGAAGCCACCCTGGTTCTGCTGGATCGGCAGCGGACCGATCGTGGTGCCGGTCAGCTCGACGCGCGAGACCTGGCCGACGCCGGCCTCGTCGACGTGCGCCACCATCACCGCGCTGTTCTGCACGGTGAAGTCGTGGATCAGCCGGGACGCACGGCGGAACGTGAGCCCCTGCACGATCCCGATCATGTCGTTGTAGCCGATCCCGTTGACCCCGTCCGGGCCCGACTCGTAGACCGCGATCGTCCCGTTCTGGTTGAGCACGTAGGCGTAGTAGACCGACGACAGGTTGCCGGTCGTCACGTAGCGGTGCGTCACCGCCACGTCGACGGGGTTGTTGAGGAAGCCCGAGATCGAGCGCCGCGGCACGAAGTCGACGCCGCCCAGGATCGTCATCGTGTTCGCCGGCGGGCTCACCACCAGGATGTCCTCCCCGTCCGGCTGCCACACGATCGACGTCGGACCGCGCGCCACGCGCGACTCGGCGATGACCTGATGGAACGTCGGGCTGAACGGGTTGATGTCGATGATCGACACCGTCGACGACGCAAAGTTCGAGACCGCCAGCCGGCGCAGGTTCGGCGACATCGCCATGTCCACCGGGTCGCTCAGCTTGATCCGGTCCAGGATCGTGAACCGGTTGCTGTTGACCACCAGCACCTGCCGGTTGTCACGATCGAGCAGGTAGAGGAAGTGCCCGATCTGCTGCCGCTGGTGGAACGGGCAGTACGGCGTCGGCACCGGCGGCGACGGCGGGATCGGCTGCGGGCCGTTGAACGTGCCCTCGAACGCGTTGCCGAAGATGCCGACCTGCGAGCGCTCGCTGGCGAACGGATTGCCGCGGGTCAGCCGGTTGATCGGCGACGGCGCGCACGGCGGCACGGTGACCAGCAGGTTCGTGCTCGGCCCGGACGACGACGTGCGCGTCGGCCGTTCGCCGAAGATCCCGCGCTCGGGCGCCGGCGGGTTGGCCAAGTCGAGCTTCGGCGGGTTCGGGTGCGGCGGCGTGGTGATGTTGTTGCCCGCCGCCTGCGCGAACGTGAACGGGTTCACCTGGTTGGCGCGCGTCGCGTTGCCGTTGCGCTGCTCGTCGTTGAACACGAGGTCGAGCGGGCAGCCGACGTGGATATCGGTGATCGCGCCGACCGCGCCCTCGAGCAGGCGCGTGTTGCCGCGCGTGTCCTGCGTCAGGGTCAGCACGCCCGCGCTCCCGCCGGTCAGCGACGTCCGGTTCGGCGGCGCCGACAGCGGCGGATCGATGCCCTGCTGGCCGATGTTCGGATTCAGCTCGAAGCGCGAGATCGCGGGATCGCCGGTGCCCTGCCCGAACCCGTTCAGGTCGATCACCGACACGCCGGACACCGCGCCGCCGATGCCGACGTACACCGCCTCGGGTGCGACCGGCGCGTTGACGATGCCGGTGCCCTGGCTGGTGCCGAACGACACCGCCACGTCGGTGCTCAGCGTGCGCGTCGGGTCGGCCACGCCGTGGATCTGGTCACGCTGGATCGAGACCCGGATCTGGAACTCCGAACCGCCGGGGAACTGCCACGCCGGCCGGATCCGGTAGTTGCACATGTCGCCGACGCTGAACGGATCGGCGTAGTAGAGCATCGGGAACGAGTTCGGACCGCTCGTCACCGTGATCGCGACCCCGCGCGTCGCCGGCGTCAGGTTCGTGTTGTCGAAGAACGTGCCGACGTCGCCCGGCTGCACCGGCTTGTTGAAGCGCACCACCACAGTGGAGCTCGGGTCGACGTCCGTCTCGCCGTTCCGCGGCGTGATCTCCAGCGGCCGCTGGCCGGAGAACCCGATCACGTCGGGGCTCGACGGGTCGGGCCCCACGGTCGTCGCGGTGGCGACCTCCTGCTCCAGCACGTGCCCTTCGCTGTCGCGCACCGCGGCGCGCACGTCGATCCGCAGCAGCACGTTGCTCGGGAACGTGTCGAACGTCTGCAGGCCCGGGCTGGTCAGGCTGTCGGCGACGAACACGAACGAGTTCGGCTCCACGAGGTCGGTGTCCCCGGTGAACCCCGTCGGGAACCCGATCGCCTCGGGGTCGAGGATCTCGACCGTGCCGTTGTTGTTCCGCACCGCCTGCACCAGCGTGAGCTGGCCGCCGCGGTTGAAGTACGTGTAGCCGCCGACGAAGCCGCGCCCGACGAGCACCGAGGTCTGCTCCGTGACCGGGTCGTAGGCCAGCAGGCTGATCGCCGTCGTCAACCCGGAGTTGGTCGAGTTCGCGACGTCGTCGCTCAGGATCGAGTTGATGTCCAGCTTGTGGCTGAACCGGATCAGCAGGAAGTGGTTGCCCGGGGCGCCGTTCGGCAGCGTCGGCGTCGTGCTGAACGCGGCGATCGGGAGCAGCGGGTTGTTGCTCCGCACGTTCTCGGTCAGCGTCGACGTCTCCTCGATGTTGACGATCGTGTTGGTCGGGTTGCCGAACGAGTCGATGCGCCGGATGCGGTACGGGAAGATCTGCCCGGACCCGGTCGAGATCAGCGTGACCTTGAAGTCGCCGCGATTGGCGCGGTCGCCCTTCGTGCCGCCCGAGCAGGCAGCCAGTGCCAGCAGGGAGACGGCCGTCAGCGCCAGCCCGGGAAACGGGGAGCAAGTTCGATTCGTCATTGGTACCAGCAGGGTTGCGCCGCCACCGGAGGCAGGGCGAGCCTCCGGAGGTTATCCCCCGGAAAGGCGCGCTCAACACTCCGGCGGATCAAACCCACCGTGCGAGTGGGGATGGATCCGAACGGACCGGGCTCTCGGGGCCCGGCGCGCCGCGAGCGCAACGCGCCTCCCCGTGCAACGCCGGCTGGAGAACTTCCCGCATCCGACGACCTGAGGCGGGTCGCGGGTCCTCGGCCCCCCCCCCCCCCC
>DATGPD010000576.1:0-7028 GCA_035305285.1 Planctomycetota bacterium | reverse complement strand
GGTCGCCGTTCGGCGCGGCGCGCATGGTGACGCCCGACATCCAGTAGCCCTGCGCGCCGCGCTCATTGAACACGGCCTGACCGCTGGCGAACGGGACGTCGACGTCGACCCGCCACGACTGGGCATGTAGAGGAACGAGGGAGAGGAAGAGGACGGCAGGCGCTGCCGCCCGGCGTAGCAGTTGGTTCATGGGGAGAACAGATGGACGTGCGACAGTGAGTTGCACGTGAGGCTCGATATCCCACGAAACCAAGCCGTGCGACAGAGCTTTCTCGCGCCTCGGCCCGAGCCTGCGGCGCGCCCGACATCGTCCGCCGCACCGGTGCATCCGGCTGCTGCACCGCTCGCTCGGGAGGAACGACGGCCAACCGTGCCGGACCCTCGTGCGCGCTGCGCCGACCGCACGCGACGGCGGATCCGTCGGCGCGGCGTGGATCGCGTGCAGCACCGGTCGCGACCTTTCGTTCTCGGCGATCGCCGCTCGACGGGTCGTCTCGTCCTCGACCGCCGGGCCCGGGTCGGTGGCGTGCACGGTGCCGCCGGACCGCGCAGCCCGAGCGCGGGGCGGTCGGCCGGTCTCGCCGGCAGTTGCCACCGCCGTTTCCGGCGGAGCGGTCTAGCGATGGCCGACCTGGATCGCCGTGCCCTGGGTGAACGCGATGCCGAGCGCGTTCGCCGCCGGATCCGTGACCAGACCCTGCAAGAAGAACATGCTGCCGACGAACTCCGGCTCGTGCCGCCCTGGCCCATCACGTTCGGCACCTGCTGGTGCGCGTCGTAGTCCGCCTCGAACGGCATCTGGTCGGCCGAAGTCAGACGGTGCCGCGCGCCGTGCGGGACGTTCAGCGCGCGCGTCCACACGGCGGCGCAGGACTCATTGGGGTAGTCGCCCCCGGCGTCCACCGCGATGGGAAATGGCCGACCTGCGCGTCGGTCTGAATCTGCTGCTGGTGGAACGCGGAACTCATGCCCGACTTCGCGAGGAAGAGGCCCGACGGCATCGCCGACGACCACACCATCTGGTACACGAGCCCGCTCGTCGTGGAGCGCACCGTGAAGTTCGGCAGGTAGTGACCGTGCGCGAAGCGCTCGTTGAACACGGCCTGGATGTCACTGTTCGGAATCTCGATGTCCGCGCGCCACGACTGTGCGACCAGCGGAGTGAGAGCGAGGACGAGAGCGGACGCCGCGCCGCGGCGGAACGGTTCGTTCATGGGTGAATGCCGCCGCGCTGCATGCATGGACCGAGGCAGGGTCGCACAGAACGCGCTCGGCGGATCGGCCGCTTGCACGAAATCAAGCGGGACATGACGTCGCCCCGCAAGGGAGGAGCACTACCGCGAATGGGCGCCGACGCATCGCTCCGAGCCACCGTGGACGGCAGAGTCGCGGTCGGCGACGTGCCGGTCGCGAGCGAGCCAGCGCGATCCTTCGCCGCGAGGAACTCGCGAGCGTCGTTGCCACGGCCGGTCAAGGGTGACCGGCCGATGCGTCGCGATGCGTCGCGATGCAGGCGAATGCTGGCGGCGTGCGTCGTTCTCCGGCACGCTGGCCTCATGACGAGCACTTCCGAACCGGATCCCGACACGGAATGGACGATGCTCGTCCGTCCGGTGGCGTTCATGCGGTGCAGTCAGCGCCTGCACCACGAGGCGCCGCGGCAGGCGCGCCTCGGCGGTGCCGACGACGAGGTGCGCGGATTCGTCGTCGTGCGGCACGGCCTGCAGAACCTGTTGCAAGACCTCGCGGGGTTCAGCCACGTCTGGTTGCTCTTCGCGTGCCACCTGACGCGCGGTTACCGCGATCAGGTGCAACCGCCGCGCGACGTACGCAAGCGCGGCCTGTTCGCGACGCGAACTCCCAACCGCCCCAACCCGATCGGGCTCTCGGCGGTCCGCCTGCTGCGCATCGAGCGCCGCGTGCTACACGTCGGCGCGCATGACCTGCTCGACGGCACGCCCGTGCTCGACATCAAGCCGTACGTGCCGGCCTATGACGCGATCCCTGACGCGCGCGCCGGGTGGGTCGAAGGCATTCCCCCGGGCCGGCCCGACCACCGCGCATGGTGGCGCGAGCGCGGCGTCGCACCGCCCAGAGTCTACGAACGCCTCGTGCGCACAGAAGAAGGCGGAGGGCGTACGGATGCGCCGCCCACAGGCAACGGATCCTGAGCGTCTTGCTCACCCGGATGTCGAAGCCGTGGCTCGGATTCCGTCCGCACGTACCTGACCGCCACGACCCGACCACGATCACCTCGCGAACTCCAGCACCCCGTCCACATCACATCGTTCCAGACACTCGCGAACATTCTCGTCCACAGCGACGAGCCACGAATCACTGACCGCCCCATTCCGGACGCCGCACTGTCCTTGTCGACCTCAATTACCCGCCACTCATCTCGGTGTCCCGCGCGCACGATACGATTGACGAGGCGGCGACCCACAGAGCCGGGGCCTCGATGACCTTCTTGACCCCACGGACAGGAGTTCTCCGGCTCTCCTTCAGTTGACCGTCTCAGATCCGGCCATTTGCGCCAATCGTCATCCGGATCCTTCCGGAGCAACCACTCGGAAGTGCGGATCCCACGATCGCCCCGCAACCCGGAGCACGCCAGCCGTCGCGTTTGCGCACGACGGCGAGCCTTCCCCGCAGCAATGACTGCAACTCGAGCACGCATGAGGGTCGAAGGCCGCGAAGGCGCTGTGGAAGTCACCCGTGAGGAGCGTGCTGCGTACTGCAGCCTGCGGCGGATAGCTGCGACGAACAACCGGGGCGGCCGGTGCTGCCAAGCACGAGCGCCGATCCTGGCGCCTCACGTCCCCGCCGCCCCACCGCGCGGCCCGTTCCCGTCACTGCCCCGCGGCCTCGGCCCACAGCGCGCGCCACTCGGCCTGCTCGACTTCCGGCAGCGCGGCGAGGGCGTCCTCCTCGAACACGGGCGCGAACTGCCGCAGGTACTGCCATTCGCGCGGAGCGACGACGTGGTCGAACCACATGTCCTCCGTCTCCTCGCCCGCGTACGCGGCCAGCTCTTCGCGCAACCATGCGAGCGCGCGCGCGCGCAGCCCCGCCGGATCCTCGGCTCCGATGCTGGCCTGCACCGCGGCGACCGCCGCCCAGCATCGCGCCGGCTCGCTGCGGTCCTTCGCCATCTCGACCGACGCCGCGAACTCCAGCGCCTCGGCGTACAGGCCGCGGCGCGCCGCGATCTCGAGGCAGAGGCGCGGGTCGGCCGGCGGCGCGCGCGTCGCGAGCCAGTCCTCGAAGGCGCGCTCGGCGGCCTCGAACTCAGCGCGCCGGCCGAGCAGGGCATCCATCGGCGGGATCCAGCGCTCGTTGCCCTGCAGTTCCATGGCGCGGGCGATCTTGGCGAGGCCCTCGGCCCAGCGCCCACGCTGGAACTCGGTGAATCCGAGGTTCCAGGTCGCCACCGACGTGTAATGCGCGTTGCGCACGCCTTCGTCGAGCACCTTGCGCCACCACGTGGTCGCCTCCTCGGTGGCGCCGCTCGAGTCGAGGGCCACGCCGAGGTTCACCCAGAGGCCCGGATGGGGTGCCATCTCGACGCCCCTGCGCAGGAGCGCGATCGCCTCGTGGACCTCGCCGCGACCGAGCAGGTTCGTGCTCAGCATCAAGTAGCCGAACGGGTGGCGCGGGTGCAACTCCAGCAGGCGGCCGGCGGCCGTCGCGACTCGGTCGGGTTCGCGCAGGATCTCGTACACCTCGGCGGCGAAACACCAGTTCTCGGCGTCGAGCGGCGCTTCGGCGAGCACCGCGTCGATCAGCGCGACCGCCTCGTCGCGCGCGCCGGCCCGCGCGCGCAGCCGGGCGAGCTGGCGGCGCGCGGCGTGCATCGTCGGATCGAGTTCGAGCGCGCGGCGGAACGAGGCTTCCGCGCGCGCGGCGTCGACGTCCTGGATCGCCATGCCAGCCCAGTACTCCGACTCCGGGAGGCCCGGCCAGTTGCGCTCGATGAACGCGACCGACTGTCGGCAGACCTCGACGTCGAAGGCGTAGGCCGCCGCCTCGGCGCGCAGGAACAGCACGAGGCGCCGGCTCTCCGGGCTGGCGAGCAGGCACTGCGTGAAGTTGTGCACCGCGCGAGCGAACGACTCGTCGGTGACGTCGCCGTACGCCGCGGCGAGGTCGATGACACCGGCCGCGAACCAGACACGCGGTTCGGCATCGCGCGGCACGGTGAGCGGACGACGCTCGTCCAGGAACGCGCGCAGCGCGTTCGCGATGCCGGCGGGCAGTTCCGCCGGCCAGCGCGCGAGCACGGCTTCGGCCGCCGCGCGGTCGGCCGCCTGCGCGTGGACGAGCCACAGCCCGACGACCGCCTCGAAGGAGTCGGGCACCTCGCGCAATGCCGCCTCGAACGCCGCGACCGCGGCCGGCGTGTCTTGCTGCGCGCGCCGGAAGTAGGCCGCGTCGAGCAGGCGCTCGACGCGTTCGCGGCGCAGCGCGGCCGTCCCGCGCGCCAGCTCGGTGCGATGCGCGACGAGAAATCCCGACAGGCCGCCGATCGCGACGAGCGCGAGCAGCCCGACCGCCAGCAGTGCGGCGTGCGCCGGCCGGCGCCGGCACCAGCGCACGGCGCGCGCGAGCGGGCCCAGCGGACGGGCGGCCACCGGCCGGCCCTCGAGGTAGGCGCGCAGGTCGTCGGCGAACGCCTCCGCCGAGCGGTAGCGGCGGTCACGCTCCTTGCTGAGCGCGGTCGCGACGATGACGTCGAGGTCGCGGCCGGTGCCGGCGATCGAACGCAGCGGCACGGGTTCGCGGCGCAGAATCGCTTCGGCGAGTTGCTGCCGCGTCGGCGCCTCGAACGGCCGGCGCAGCGCGACCGCCTCGTAGAGCATCACGCCCAGCGCCCACACGTCGGCGCGTGCGTCGATCCGGCCGCGCGGCTCGACCTGCTCGGGCGACATGTAGACCGGCGTGCCGAACACCTCGCCGCTCAGCGTCAGCGTCGCGGAGCCTTCCTCGTCGAGCCGCGCGAGGCCGAAGTCGAGGACCACGGGCTGGTCGCCGGCGACCAGCATCACGTTGCCCGGCTTGACGTCGCGGTGCACGACGCTCACCTCGTGCGCGGCGTGCAGCGCGCGAGCGGTGCGTTCGACGATGGTCACCGCGGTGCGCACCCGGTCGGCGCGCGCCGACGAGGTCTCGGCCGCGCCGCGCTCGCGCCAGCGGGCGATGCGCTGGGCGAAGGTCTCGCCGTCGAGCCAGCTCATCACCAGGTACGGCTGCCCGTCGGCGACGCCGGTGTCGTGTACCGGACAGATGCCGGGATGGTGCAGGCGCGAGGCCGCCAGCGCTTCGCGGCGCACGCGCTCCAGGCCCTGCGCCGACAACCCGGTCTCCGGTCGGAACAGCTTGATCGCGACCCGGCGGCGCAGCCTGAGGTCCTCGGCCAGCCACACCGAGGCCTGCCCGCCGCGGCCCAGTTCGGACAGCAGCCGGTAGCTGCCGACGGTGCGCGCCCCCGGCGGTTCGTCGGCCGGCGCGGCGCGCTTGCCGAGGACGCGCAGCATGTCCTCCGCCGCGGCGCGCAGCGGCTCGGGCAGCGCCGCCAGCTCGGCGCTCACGTCCGCGCCGTCGCGCGCCCGCAGGAGAAGGCGATCGACCCGGTCGAGGTCGTCATCGCTCGGAGGAGCCGCATCCGGCATGAGGCGCACGCCGCGCGATTGTTGCCCGCGGCATCGCGCCGTCCACCCGACTGCTCCGTGCGGCGAAGGTCCAGCGCCACCGGGCGTCGGCGGGGTTGCCCGGCTTCCGGGCTTCGCGATCCGGGCGCCGCGCCGCAGAATGCGGTCGGCGAAGTCCCCCCCTCCGTGCACCCCGCGTCCGAAGCATGGACTCCGACGACGATCTGGCTCGACGTGCCGCGCAGGGCGACGGCGCCGCGTTCCTCGCGCTGGTCGAGCAGCACGCGACGCCGCTCCAGCTCTTCATCCGCCGCCGCAGCGGCGGCCTGATCGGCGCGGACTGCGACGCGGAAGACCTGCTGCAGGCCACCCTGTGCAAGGCGTGGGAGCTGGCCGGCACGTTCGCGCCGGGCGAACCGGGGTCGTTCTACCGCTGGCTGGTCGGCATCGCGGTGAACCAGATCGGCAACCGCGTGCACTACCTGAACGCCAAGGGCCGCCGCGACGTGCGGCCGATCCCGAGCGCCGGGCCGGACGCGAGCGCGTTCCCGATCCCCGACTCGTTGACCTCGATCACGACGCAGGCGGCGCGGCGCGAAGCGATCGCGCGCGCCGAGCGCGCGCTCGCCGAGATGCCAGCCGACGAACGCGAGATCGTCGAGCTGACCTACCTCGAAGGCCTGACGATCCGCGCCGCCGCCGAGCGCGCCGGCATGCCGCGCAGCACGGCGTTCCGCGCCCTGCACGCCGGGATGGAGCGGCTCCGCCGCGCGCTCGCCCCGCAGGCCGGCATCGACCCCCTGGACCCGGCGGCGAACTGAGACCGGGCGCCGCGAAGGCCGGCGCCGAGGAGCGCCGTCCCGACCGCACGGAGGCGCTCGCCGTTCCGCGGCGGGCGCGGACGCCACGTCCTTCCCCGAAGGGCCGCCCGGGCCCGACCGCCGGCCGACGGACCGCCGCCCGCGCGGCCGCGCCGCGACTTGATCGGCGCCCGGCGCGCTGCCGATCAAGGAAGGCGTGAAGGTCCTCCTCGTCGCGCCGGCACCGGCCGACCTGTTCCGCGGCAGCGCGGCGACCGCGCGCCGCTATCGCGATGGCCTGCAGCGGCGCGGCCACGTGTGCGAACTGATCGGGGACGCCAGCGAGGGCGAGCTGCGCGAGTCGCTCGAAGGCGCCATCGCGCGCTTCGCGCCCGATCTGGTGCACGCGCACGACGCGCGCACCGCGATCCCGCTGCTCGGACTGCGCCGGCCGTGGGTCGTGTCGATCTCCGGCGAAGACTTCTACCAGCAGCTCCACCGCCAGGACGGCCCGCTGCTGTGCGAGGTGTTCCGGCGCGCGCACCGCGTACTCGCGCCGAGCCGGGCGATCGCGGACGCG
>DATGPD010000575.1:0-3077 GCA_035305285.1 Planctomycetota bacterium | reverse complement strand
CGGCCGTCGCGCACGGCGAACACGATCGAGCGGTCGCCCTCGGCGAGCACCGCCGCCTTCGGCACCATCAACGCCTCGCGCAGCTCCTCGGTGAGCACGCGCGCGCGGATGAACATGCCGGCGACCAGGCGGAGCGCGTCCGCCTCGCGCACCCGCAGGCGAATGCGGAACGAGCCGGTCGCCTGATCGACCACCGGACTCAGCAGGTCGATGTCGGCGACGAACTCGGTCCCCGGCGCGGCGTCGGTGGTGAAGCGCACTTCCCTGGCGCCGCGCACGATCGGCAGGTCGCGCTGCGGACGGTTGATGTACGCGATCAGGTGCAGCGGGTCGGCGACGACGAACAGCGGCGTCGTCGTGCCGATCGTCTCGCCGCCGGTCACCAGGCGTTCGACGACGACGCCGTCGAACGGCGCGAGGATCTCGTGTTCGGCGAGCTGCAGGCGGACCTCGGCCTGCTTGCTCTCCAGCTCGTCGACCTTGTTGGCCGCCGCCTTGACCTCGATGTCCGCCTTGCGCTTGCCGTAGTCCGCGACGCGGAACGCCTCTTCCGCCTTCTCGGCGAGGAACTTGGAGTCGTCCAGGGTCTTCGGCGAGATCACCGCGGGGTCGAGTTGCGAGTTGCGCTTCCAGTCGGCGAGCGCCATCTCGCGCTCGATGCGCGCCTGTTCGAGCCGCCCGGCGGCGGCCTCGGCTTCGAGGCCGGCCAGTTCGTGGCGCAGCTTCGCGTCGGCGAGCTGGACCGCGACCTGGGTCAGCAGCGTGCGCGCCTGCCGGTCGTCGAGCCGGGCGAGCACCTGGCCGAGGTGCACGTGGGCGCCCTCGTCGACGAGCACTTCCTCGATCCGGCCCGCGACCTTGGCCTGGATCGTGACCCGCCGCTCCGCCTCGAGGTAGGCCGTGTCGCGGATCTCGCGCTGCACCTTGCGCAGCTCGACGGGCTTGACGCGGACGAGCGGCGGACGCGCCTCGGTCTTGGTGGTGGCGGCGTCCGCGGCCGCGAGGGAGTCGCCGGCCGGACCGCAGGCCGCGGTCGACAGGACGAGCAGCAGGACGGTGGGGCGGGTCATGCTGGGGTGTAACGGATCCGGTCGGGGTCGAACGTGCACGCGACGGCGATCCGCATGTCGGTGCAACTCCGCGAATCCGCGCTCGGGGGCGCCACCATCATGCCGGGCGCGCCCGCGCGGCAGGCCGCCAAACTTGCCGCGCGTCGGCGCGGCACGCGATGGTTGCGGCTCGCGCCGGGCTTCGACGAAGATGCCGCGGATGGCACGAGCGCTCCCCCTCGCCGAAGCCCGCAAGATCGTGTGCGACGCGGTCGGGACGAGTCTGCCGGCGGAGCAGGTGCCGCTCGCGGACGCCCTGGGCCGGCGGCTCGCGGAGGACCTGCGCGCAGCCGAGGACTGGCCCACGACCGACCGTTCGGCGATGGACGGCTTCGCGGTCGCGGCCGGCCCGGGCGGGCTCGCGCCGGGGACCCGCCTCAGGGTGGTCGGCCGGAGCCTGGCGGGCCATCCGTTCGACGGTGAGGTGGGCGCGGGCGAAGCGGTCGCGATCATGACCGGCGGCGTGCTGCCGAAGGGCGCCGACGCGGTGGTTCCGGTCGAGGACACCGACGGCTACGACCGTCCGGAGGTCACCCTGCACGCCGCGGTCACCGCGGGCCGCAACGTCCGCCCCGCGGGTTCTGAGGTGCGCGCCGGCGAGCTGCTCGTGGCGCGCGGGACGCGGGTGCGTGCCGCGGAGATCGGCGTGCTCGCGGTGCTCGGCCGCACGCGGGTGTCCGTGGTCCGGCGCCCGAAGGTCGCGATCCTCGCGACCGGCGACGAGGTGGTCGACGTCGGCACGGTGCCGCTGCCGCACCAGGTGCGCAACAGCAACGCGCACGCGCTCGCCGCGCAGGTGCGCGAGGCGGGCGGCGAGCCGATCGACCTCGGGATCGCCGGCGACCGCGAGGCCGAGCTGCGCGCCGCGTTGCAGCGCGGGCTCGACGACGCGGACGTGCTGCTGACGATCGGGGGCGTGTCGAAGGGTACGCACGACCTCGTGCACGGCACGTTGGCCGCGCTCGGCGTCGAGGCCCGCTTCCACGGCATCGCCCTGAAGCCGGGCAAGCCGACGTTCTTCGGCGTGCACGGCGCGGGCGGGCGGACCGGCTACGTGTTCGGGCTCCCGGGCAACCCAGCGTCGTGCTTCACCGTGTTCGATCTGCTCGTGCGGCCGCTGCTGTGTGCTCTGCAGGGGGGCGCGGACGAAGCGCCGTTGCACGCGGTCGTCGGCGGCGAGCGCGGGCGGCGGAACGAGCGCGAGCAGGCGATCCCCGCGCGCCTCGCCGCCCGGGACGGCAAGCTCGTCGCCGTGCTCGACGCGGTGCGCCCGAGCGGCGATCCGTTCGCCCTGGTGCGCGGCGATGGCTACGCGCTGATCCCCGCCGGCGCCGATCCGGCGGGCCTGGTACACGTGTCCTTCGTCCCCTACGCCTCGGGTGCGATCCGCTAGCGCAGCGCCCAGCGCGCCCGCTCCGGCGCCGGCCGACCTCGGGCCGGCAGAGCCCGCGCGCACGGGCGCGACGCGCGCCTGGCTGTGCGCCGCCGGCGCCGCGTTGTGCCTGTCGGTCGCCGCGCCGGGGGCGGTGCGCGGCGCGGAGGCCCTCGTCGTCGTTGGGCTCGCGCTGCTCTACCGCGTGGTCACCGGCGGACGCGGTAGCGCGCTGCGCGCGTACCTGGTCGGGGTCGCCTACCTCGCCGCCGTCTCGTGGTCGCTGCGCCACATCGTGTTCGCCGCGTACGTCGCGATCGCGCTGCTCGGCGGCGTGTACTTCGCGATCCTGCCGCGCTGGGTGCGCGGGCTCGGCGCGCTGCGCGTGCCCGGCCCGCTCGCGTTCGGGCTCGCCGTCGCGGGTGCGGCGTGGCTGCGCGCGTACATGCCGGAGATCACCTATCCGCACGCGCAGCCCGCGCACGCGCTGTTCCGCTGGCCCGCGCTGCTGTACGGGCCGGTCGCGCTCGGCGGCGAGGAACTCGCCAACGTCCTGCTCGCCGCGTGTGCCGCCGCGGCTGCGGCGGGCGCGTGGC
>DATGPD010000574.1:0-13730 GCA_035305285.1 Planctomycetota bacterium | reverse complement strand
CTTGCAGCTCTTCCGCGCGGCGGGCGGCCGCGCGGTCCGCGTCGTGCCGGCGGGCCTGCTCGGCGGCGCGCTGTCGCTCGCCGTCCGCCGCGGCGCGCAGCCGGTCGCGCTCGGTCCGGGCGTCGGCTGCGGCGCGTTCGGCGTGCCGCGCGCGCTCCTCGGCCGCGCGTGCCCGGGCGGCCTCGGCCTGCGCTGTGGTGCGCGCCTCGTCGAGCTGCCGGCGGAGCGCGGCGAGCGCGCGGGTGTGCTCTTCCTGCTGCTGCAGGACCGCGCGCTCGAGGGCGGCGTTGCGCTGCAGCAGCCAGCGCAGCTCGCGCTCGGCGGCGGCGATGGCCTGTTCGACGCGGCCGCCCGGAATCGGAGCCGCCGCTGGCGCCGGGGTCTCGCGGGACCTCTCGGCCTGCGCGGGTGCGGCGCTGGCGCACAGGCAGAGGCACAGGCAGCGAAGGAGCATGGGTGCGGCCAACGTAGCAGGGGCGGCCGGCGCTGCACGTGCGGCCGGCCCGCGTGCGCTCCTTTTCGTTCGCCCCCGACGCGTGCGCCCGCTATGGGTTAGCGGCTCCGATGAGTTGGGCGTTTCGCTGGCTGCGCTCCTCGCTGGGCAGCAAGGTGGCCATGGCCGTCACCGGCGTGCTGCTGTTCGCGTTCCTGATCGCTCACATGGCGGGCAACCTGCTCGTGTTCGCCGGTCAGGACGCGCTGAACGCGTACGCGCACATGCTGCAGAACTCGAAGGTCCTGCTGTGGGGGCTGCGGCTCGGCCTGCTCGTCGTGTTCGTGCTGCACGTCGCCACCGCGGTGCGCCTCGTCCGGCAGAACCGCGCGGCGCGTCCGGAACGCTACGCGCAGCATTCGATCGTCCAGGCGAGCCTCGCCTCGCAGACGATGATCCACACCGGCATCGTCACGGCGGCGTTCGTCGTCTACCACCTGCTGCACTTCACGGTCGGCGCGATCCAGCGCGAGAACTTCCTCCTGCACGATGCCGCCGGCCGGCACGACGTCTACACCATGGTCGTCCTCGGTTTCCGCAACCCTCTGATCGCGCTCTCCTACGTGGTCGCGGTCGGTGCGCTGGGGCTGCACCTGAGCCACGGGCTGCACAGCATGTTCCAGTCGGTCGGCTGGCGGCACCCGCGCTACACCCCGGCGCTGGTCGTCGCGGCGCCCGTGGTCGCCGCGCTGCTCACCGCCGGATTCCTGGCCGTGCCGATCGCGGTCCTGCTCGGCCTCGTCCCGCTCCCCGAGTGAAGGTGGTGTGCCGATGACCTTGCAGAGCAGGATCCCGCCGGGCCCGCTGGCCCAGAAGTGGTCGACGCACAAGGCGAACCTGCGCCTCGTCAACCCGGCGAACAAGCGCAAGTACCGGGTGATCGTGGTCGGCTCCGGGCTCGCCGGGGCGTCCGCCGCGGCCACGCTGGCCGAGCTGGGCTACCAGGTCGACTGCCTGTGCTTCCAGGACAGCCCGCGCCGGGCGCACAGCATCGCGGCGCAGGGCGGGATCAACGCGGCGAAGAACTACCAGAACGACGGCGACAGCGTCTGGCGCCTGTTCTACGACACGATTAAGGGCGGCGACTTCCGCGCGCGCGAGGCGAACGTGTACCGCCTGGCCGAGATCAGCACCGCGATCATCGACCACTGCGTCGCGCAGGGCGTGCCGTTCGCGCGCGAGTACGGCGGCTACCTCGCCAACCGCTCGTTCGGCGGCGCGCAGGTGTCGCGCACGTTCTACGCGCGCGGCCAGACCGGGCAGCAGCTCCTGCTCGGGGCCTACCAGGCGCTGAGCCGGCAGATCGGGCGCGGCCAGGTGCGCATGCACCCGCGCACCGAGATGCTCGACCTGGTCGTCGCCGACGGCCGCGCGGTCGGGGTCGTCGTGCGCGAGCTGACCACCGGCCGGATCCGGACGATGGCCGGCGACTGCGTGCTGCTGTGCACCGGCGGCTACGGCAACGTCTTCTACCTGTCGACCAACGCCAAGGGCTGCAACGTGACCGCGACCTGGCGCGCCTACAAGCGCGGCGCGCTGTTCGCGAACCCGTGCTTCACCCAGATCCACCCGACCTGCATCCCGGTCAGCGGCGAGCACCAGAGCAAGCTGACCCTGATGTCCGAGTCGCTGCGCAACGACGGGCGGATCTGGGTGCCGCTCAAGCCCGGCGACAAGCGCGCGCCGCGCGACATCCCCGAGGAGGAGCGCGACTACTACCTGGAGCGCAAGTACCCGAGCTACGGCAACCTCGCGCCGCGCGACATCGCTTCGCGCGCCGCCAAGCAGGTGTGCGACGAGGGGCGCGGGGTCGGCGAGTCCGGCCTCGGGGTGTACCTCGACTTCGCCGCGGCGATCGAGCGGATCGGACGCGAGGGGATCCGGCAGCGCTACGGCAACCTGTTCCACATGTACCAGAAGATCACCGGCGAGGACCCGTACGAGACGCCGATGCGCATCTTCCCGGCGGTGCACTACACGATGGGCGGACTGTGGGTCGACTACGACCTGATGTCCAACGTGCCGGGGCTGTTCGTGCTCGGCGAGGCGAACTTCAGCGACCACGGCGCCAACCGCCTCGGCGCGAGCGCGCTGATGCAGGGCCTGGCCGACGGCTACTTCATCGCGCCGTACACGGTCGGCAACTACCTCGCCGGCGTGAAGCCGGGCGCGATCGGCACGGACGCGCCCGAGTTCGCCGCGGCGGAGAACGACGTGCGCGTCCGCATCCGGCAGCTCCTGGCGATCAAGGGCACGCGCTCGGTCGACTCGTTCCACCGCGAGCTGGGCCTGCTGCTGTGGAACGACTGCGGCATGGCGCGCAACCGCGAGGGGCTGCAGCGCGCGCTGCGCCGGATCCCGGAGCTGCGCGAGCAGTTCTGGGGCGACGTGCGCGTGCTCGGCGAGGGCGAGTCGCTCAACCAGTCGCTGGAGAAGGCCGGCCGGGTCGCCGACTTCCTGGAGTTCGCCGAGCTGATGTGCCTCGACGCGCTGACGCGCGAGGAGTCGTGCGGCGGACACTTCCGCGAGGAGTACCAGACCCCGGACGGCGAGGCGCAGCGCGACGACGAGAACTTCGCGTTCGTCGCGGCCTGGGAGTACCAGGGCGACGGCGCCCAGCCGCGCATGCACCGCGAGCCGCTGGTGTTCGAGAACGTGCAACTCACGACGCGGAGCTACAAGTGATGCGCCTCACCTTGCACGTATGGCGTCAGGCGCACCGCTCCGCTCCCGGGCGGTTCGTGACCTACGAGCTCGACGGTGTGAGCCCGAACATGTCGTTCCTCGAGATGCTCGACCTGCTCAACGAGCGGCTGATCGAGCGCGGCGAGGAGCCGGTCGCGTTCGACCACGACTGCCGTGAGGGCATCTGCGGCGCCTGCGGCGTGATGATCAACGGGATCGCGCACGGCAAGGACGCCGGCACCACGACGTGCCAGTTGCACATGCGCCGGTTCCGCGACGGCGAGGAGATCCGGATCGAGCCGTGGCGCGCGCGCGCCTTCCCGATCGTCAAGGACCTCGTCGTCGACCGCTCGTCGTTCGACCGGATCATCGCCGCCGGCGGCTTCGTGTCGGCGAACGCCGGCAGCGCGCCGGACGCCAACGCGATCCCGATCGGCAAGGACGCGGCCGAGTCGGCGTTCGCCGCGGCGGCGTGCATCGGCTGCGGCGCGTGCGTCGCGGCGTGCCCGAACGCGGCGGCGATGCTGTTCGTCGGCGCGAAGGTCGCGCACCTGAACCGGCTGCCGCAGGGCCGGATCGAGTCGCCCGCGCGCGTGCTCGCGATGGTCGCGCAGATGGAGCGCGAGGGCTTCGGCAACTGCAGCAACTTCTACGAGTGCGAGGCGGTGTGCCCGAAGGAGATCTCGGTCGACGTGATCGCCGAGATGAACCGCCTGCACGCCAAGGCGTCGCTGACCTACGTACCGCCCGGCGAAGAGCAGGACGGCGCGGGCTAGCCGCGGAAGCGCCCGGCCGGCGCCCTGGGTCACTTCGCCGCGTCCTTGCCGGCGCGGCAGCGCAGCGCGAACGGCGCGCTCAGCTTGTGCGGGCCGAAGCGGACGACCAGCTCGCCGGCGCCGGGGCTGCCCATGCTCTCGACCAGGCGGATCTCCAGGCGTTCGGCGATCTCGTCGACCCGCTCGTGCTTGAGGGCGACCTCGATGCCGCCGGTCGTCATGCGCGCCATGTAGGGATCGAGCGAGCGGGCGTGCACCTCGTTCGGGTCGAGCGCGGCGAGGACGAACTCGGGATCGCGGTGCGCGAGGGTGAGGTAGTAGATGCCGGCCGGCAGTTCCTTGCCCGCGATTTCCAGCGGCACGGTGGCGGTGAGCGTCGTCCACTCGTCCTTGCCGAAGCGCCAGCGCTGGTCGCGGAACTTCTCCGACCGGACGATCTCGTCGAACCGCTCCTGCCAGCGCGGCTGGCCGTAGCTGATCGCCAGGGCGCCGGCCGAGCCCTGCCCGGAGAACACGACGAGGCGCGCGAGCTTGCGGTCGAAGCTGCCGGCGTAGACCTGCACGTTGGCGCTCGACGTCGCGTTCTTCTCGACCTCCGCGGCGATCTCCCGATAGCGCGGGTCGGAGCGCAGGCTGTCCATGTCGGAGTCGGAGCGCATGTGCTCGGCGCCGGCGAAGCCGACCTTTGCCGCTCTGGCGAGCCACTTGAGTGCCTCCTCCTTGTCCGCCGGGTCGCCGCTCCTGGCGAAGCGCAGCGCGTGCACGCAGGCGGCGTTGTAGGTCGCGATCGGAGCGGTCTCGTGGAACTCGGCTGCCTTGACGTGGGCCTTCAGCGCCTCGTCGAGATCGCCCTTGGCGTGCAGCGAGTAGCCGAGCATGTGCCAGGCGCGGGCGTCCTTGGGATCGGCCTCGACGAGCTCGCGGAAGCTCGCGACCGCGGTCGTCCAGTCGCCGGAGGCGACCGCGGCATCGGCGGCGTGGCGGATCTTGGCGGTTTCCTTGCCGCCCGCCTGGGCATGGGAGGCCACGGCGAGCAGCAACGGCAGCAGCGTGACGAGGATCGTGCGCATGAGGGTTCCTTGCGAAGGAGAGCGAGAGGGTGCGCGGCGAGGGTGGCCGAGAGCCGCAGCGTGCTTGTCGGGCGCGCGGCGAATCTCCGGGCAGGCATCGTGCGCGCGACACGCGCGTTCGGCGCGCGGCGTTGTCGCGCCGTGCGGACGGTGGTATGAGAGCCCGGACCGACGATGCGCACCGCCCGCCGATGAGCCAGACGCCGCCCAAGGTAGGCATCGTCACGATCTCCGATCGGGCGAGCCGCGGCGAGTACCGCGACGAGTCGGGGCCCGCGATCGAGGCGGCGTTGCGCGACTACCTCGCGACCCCGTGCGCGTACGAACGCCGCGTGGTCCCCGACGAGCGGGCGGCGATCGCGGCGGCGGTGCGCGAGCTGGCCGCGCAGGGCTGCTGCCTCGTGTGCACGACCGGCGGCACCGGCCCGGCGCCGCGTGACGTCACGCCCGAAGCGCTGCGCGACGTGCTGGAGAAGGAGCTGCCCGGCTTCGGCGAGGAGATGCGCCGCGCTTCGCTCGCCGCCGGCGTGCCGACCGCGATCCTGTCGCGGCAGACCGCCGGCACGCTCGGCAGCACGCTGGTGGTCACCCTGCCGGGCAAGCCGGCTTCGATCCGCGTGTGCCTGGACGCGGTGTTCCCCGCGATCCCGTACTGCATCGACCTGATCGGCGGTCCGCGCCTGGAGGGCAATCCCGCGGTCGTGCGCGTGTTCCGTCCGGGGAGCTGAGGGCATGGCGCGCGATCCGCTCGTCCCGCAGCCGTCCGACAAGTTCAGCTTCGGCCTGTGGACGGTCGGCAACCCGGGCGCCGACCCGTTCGGCCGCCCGGTGCGCCCCCGGATGGAGCCGATCGAGCTGGTCCGCGTGCTCGCCGAGGTCGGCGCGTGGGGGGGCAACCTGCACGACGAGGACCTCGTGCCGATCGACGCGTCGGCGCGCGAGCGCGACCGGATCGTGCGCGAGTTCAAGCGCGCGGTCGACGACCACGGTCTGGTCGTCCCGATGGCGACGACCAACCTGTTCTCCGACCCGGCGTTCAAGGATGGCGCGTTCACCGCGAGCGACCCGCGCGTGCGCGCCTACGCGCTCGCCAAGACGATGCGCGCGATCGACCTGGGCGTCGAGCTGGGCGCGAAGATCTACGTGTTCTGGGGCGGGCGGGAAGGCTGCGAGACGGACGCGGCGCGCGACCCGTGCGATGCGCTGCGCTGCTACCGCGACGCGATCGACTTCCTGTGCGCGTACTGCAAGGATCAGGGCTACGACCTGCGCTTCGCGCTGGAGGCGAAGCCGAACGAGCCGCGTGCCGACATCTACCTGCCGACCACCGGCGCGGTCCTCGGGTTCATCGCCACCCTGCAGCACGGCGACATGGTCGGCGTGAACCCCGAGGTCGCGCACGAACACATGGCGGGCCTGAACTTCTGCCACGCGGTCGCGCAGGCGTGGGACGCCGGCAAGCTGTTCCACGTCGACCTCAACGACCAGAACCCGGCGCGCTACGACCAGGACCTGCGCTTCGGGTCGCACAACCCGAAGGCTGCGTTCTTCCTGGTCAAGTTCCTGGAGGAGGTCGGCTACGACGGGCCGCGGCACTTCGACGCGCACGCCTACCGCACCGAGGACCTGGACGGCGTCAAGCAGTTCGCGCGCGGCTGCATGCGCACCTACCTCATCCTGAGGGAGAAGGCGCGCGCGCTGAACGCGAACGCCGAGTACCGCGCGCTGCGCGAGGCGGTGCGGTCGCGGCACGACGCGAGCGTCGACCTGCTCGGGCCGTACGACCGCGCACGCGCCGCCGCGCTCAAGGACTACCCCTTCGACCGCGCGGCGCTCGCCGCGCCCGGTCTCGACTACGAGCGCCTGGACCAGCTCGTCGTCGACCTCCTGATGGGCGTCCAGCAAGACGGTGTCTGACGCGTTGCGATGAGCAGTGAGCGACTGAAGGCGGAGCTGATGCCGCTCGTCGAGATCCTGCGCGGGATCGACGTCGGCGACCCGGTGGCGGCGGTGCGCACCCTGCAGGAGCGTGCGCCGCTCGACGGCGCGCTGGTGTCGGGCATCCGCGCCCTGGTCGAGGCCGGCGCGGCCGAGGGCTGGCTGCTGCCGAAGGAGAACGCGGGCGTCCGCTTCGGGCGGGTCGCCAAGGACCTCGGCGGGTTCAGCGTCGACGCGGTGCTGATGTCGGCGCCGGGACCGGAGCACGTCCACCCGAACGGCGAGATCGACCTGTGCTTCGCGCGCAGCGGCGCGCCCGAGTTCGACGGCCGGCCGGAAGGCTGGGTGGTGTACGGGCCCGGGTCGCGCCACGTGCCGACGGTGCGCGGCGGCGAGATGCTGATCCTCTACTTCCTGCCGGGCGGCGCGATCGAGTTCCTGCCGTCGCCGGCGAAGTCCTGATCGCGCAGGACGTCCTCGGGGCGGCCGCGGCGCCGCGCGAGGAGCGCGGTGCCGCCGTCGACGACCACCTCGGCCGGCGTCGGGTGGCTGAGGAACGCGATCGGGCTGAAGGTCAGTCCGTACGCGCCCGCGACGAGCACGGCGAGCAGGTCGCCGCGCGCGACGCGCGGCAGCGCGGCTGCGGCGGCGAACTCGTCGGCCGGCGTGCACAGCGGCCCGCCGACCGCGACCGGCTCGTGGCCTTCCGCGCGCGGATCGGCGCACGCGACGATCGGGTACGGGCGCTTGATCACCGCGCCGAGCCCCGCCGCGGCGCCGAAATGGTGCAGGCCGCCGTCGACGATCACGTGCCGCCGGCCAGCCGATTCCTTGGCGTAGAGGATGCGGGTGAGGTAGACGCCGCACTCCGCGACGAGCCAGCGACCCAGTTCGATCGAGAAGTGCTGTGCCGCGGGGGCGTCGGCGATCAGGTCCCGCGCGCCGCGGCCGGCATGCGCGACGTCGAAGGTCGGCTCTCGGTCGCTGGCCGGCACGCCGAACCCGCCGCCGAGGCCGACGCTGGAGAGCGGCCGACCGAGTGCGCGCTCGATCGCGCGCGCCGCCTCGACGGCGCGTTCCGCGGCGGCGAGCCACGCGTCCACGTCGAAGGCCTGCGAGCCGGCGTACATGTGCACGCCGCGCAGCGTGCAGACCCGGTCCCGCTCGATGGTCTCGGCGAACGCGACGACGCGGTCCTCGTCGACGCCGAACTTGCTGCCGCTGCCCGCCATGCGTACGCGCGCGCCCGACGCCGGGCGCGCGGGGTTGATCCGGATCGCCACCCCCGGGCGCGCGCCGCGCCGCGCGGCGACGCGGCACAGCGCGTCGTACTCCGCCGGCGACTCCAGGTTCAGCGTGCCGACCCCGGCGTCGAGCGCGGCTTCGAAGTCGTGCTCGTCCTTGCCCGGGCCGGCGAACTGCATCGCCTCGCCGGCGAAGCCCGCGGCGCGCGCGACCACCACCTCGCCCGCCGACGCGAGCTCCGCGCCGGCGCCGGCCTCGCGCAGAGCGCGCGCGAGGCGCACGCACGGGTTCGCCTTCAGCGCGTACAGCACCTGCACGCGGTCGCCGAACGCCGCCCGTACCGCGGCGAGCCGCGCGCGCGCGATGCCCGCGTCGTACACGAAGAGCGGCGTGCCGAAGCGCGCGGCGAGGTCATCGGCGGCGATGCCGCCGATGCGCAGCGGCCCCGGGTCGGGGGACAGACCGGCGAGGAGGCGTGCGGCCGACGCGTGCATGCGGCAGGTTTCATAACCGAGCGGCGGCCGGATGCGCGGCCGGTCGCGGACGGCCGGGCGCCGGCCCGCGTGCCGGCCGCTCCGACGGACGGACGGTGCGCGCCGACGGCGCGGAGTCCGGCGAATCCGTCCGTGACGTCGAGTCCGCCCGCCCGCGGACCGCGACCTCCGCGCGAGCGTGCTCAGGCGCCGAGCAGCTCGCGGAAGGTGCGCGCGTTCGCGATCGCGTGGCCTTCGACGTCGTTGTTGAAGTACGCGTACACCCGATCCGCGTCCCGCGCGGCGTCGCGCAGCACGCGCGCGCGCGCCGCGAGCGTCCGCCGGTGGTAGCTGCCCGAGTACTTCGCCGCGCCGGGGCCGTGGAAACGCGCGTACAGGAACCCGGCGGTCGCGTGCAGCGGCCACGGCGCGCCGCCCATGTCGTGCCAGCAGCACGCGATGCCGCGCCGGCGCAGGAGGGCGAGCACCTCGGGCACGAACCAGCTCGCGTGCCGGAACTCGAACGCGTAGCGCCCGCGCGGCAGGCGTTCGACGAACGCCGCGAGGCGGGGCACGTCGGCCGCCCAGGCCGCGGGGAGCTGGAACAGGATCGGGCCGAGGCGCCGGCCGAGCAGGTGCGCGCGCGCGAGGAAGTTCGCGAGGTACGGGCGGCCGTCCTTCAGCCTGGTCATGTGGGTGAGCAGGCGGCTCGCCTTCACCGCGAACACGAACCCGGCGGGGACCGCCGCCTTCCAGCCCGCCCAGGTCTCCGCATCGGGCAGGCGGTAGAAGCTGTGGTTCACCTCGGTGGTGGAGAACTCGCGCGCGTAGTGCGTGAGCCAGGCGCGCGCGGGCAGGCTGCGCGGGTAGAAGCGGCCTGCCCAATCGGCGTAGTTCCAACCGGACGTGCCGACCAGGAAGGCCGCGGGCATGCCCGGTGATAGGCCGGGCGGCCGAGCGCTTCAGTTGCCGATGCGCAGGCGGCCGCCGTTCGACGTCGCCGACTCCTGCCCGAGGAGCGCGACCTGCGCGTAGAGCGCCTTGTCGAGCAGTCCGCGGTCGAGCGGGATCGGCAGGAGGGCGTGCGCGGTCTCGCCCTGCGGGATCATCGGTGCCACGAACTCCACGCTCGTGTAGAGCCAGCACCCGGGCATGCCGATCGGCGCGAGGTCGATGGGCAACGCGACGTCGGCCCAGCTCCGCTCGCTGCTGCCGAGGAGGAGGAAGGGCGACGACTGCGGCGGCACCGGCCCGACGGTCAGGCCCAGGGCACCGCCCAGCTCCGGCCGGCTGCCGTCCGCGGCGGACAGGCGCAGGACGCCCTTGCTGGTGGCGCAGCCGACGCTGATGCCCTGGAACTCGGCCGGCACCGACAGCTCCCAGGTGTCGTCGAGCGGGCGTGCACCGCCGATCGCGATCGACGCGCCGCCGAACAGCACGACCGCCTCGCGCACCTCGTCGAACGCCATCGCGTGCCCCTGCCGGCCGGTGAGCTGCGCGTGCGCGGGCGGCCCGTCCTGCCAGTCCACGCCGTCGAACGCGAAGGTGCGCAGCGGCTGGCTCGCGCTGCCGACCGAACCGGTGAGGACCGCCACGCCGTGCGCGCGGTGGAAGGTGAGCGCGGGGAAGACCGAGGCGGGCGGCGTGGTCGCGGGCGCCAGGTCCCTCCACGTCGTTCCGTCGTAGGCGTAGGTCCCGGCCTCCGGCCCGGAGCCGCCGGCGAAGCCGCCGAACAGCAGCGTGACGGCGCGGACCGGGTCGAAGGTCATGGCGTGGCCGAAGCGCGGGGCCGGCGCGCCGGCCGGCGCGACCTGCGCCCAGTTCGTGCCGTCGAACTCCCACGTGTCGCCGAAGCGCTGGCTCGGATCGGCGGCGCGGCCGCCGAACAGCACGAGCTTGCCGCGGACCTCGTCGAACGCCATCGCGGCGTCCGCGCGCGCGGCGGGCGCGTTCGCCGCGACCAGCGGCTTCCACGCGTTCCCGTCCCACTCCCAGGCGTCGCCGAGGACCGCGCCGTTCGCGTCGAGGCCGCCGAACACCACGAACGTGCCGCGCGCGCGGTCGAAGCACGACGCGAAGCGCTGCCGCGCGGCGGGCCCGCTGGTTGCGCGCTGTCGCCAGTCGCGCCCGTCGAACTCCCAGGTGTCGCCGTACACGGTGCCGGTACGCTCGTCGGTGCCGCCGAACAGCACGGTGACCGCGCGCTCGGGGTCGAAGCCGAGGCCGTGGAAGCGACGGGCCGGAGGCGGGGCCGAGCGGTCTTCGCGATACCACTCCTGGCCGGGGAGCGTGGTGCATTGGAGGAAGGCGGTCGTCGCGACCGCCACGAGAGCACTGCGATTCATCGGTGTCCTGTGCATGAAATGGAATCGCGGCTCATCGCGCGGGATCGCGTCGCGCGGTGCCACGCGACGCGGGAGCGGGAACGCGCCGGCAGCCGCGCCCTCGTGCCGTGCGCGCACGGCCGCGGCTGCCCGCGGCGGTAGGATCCCGGCGTGTCCACGGACGCGAGCATCGACCGTCTCGTCGCCGCCGCGCGCGCGGCAGCGGACCACGCCTACGCCCCGGCGTCGCACTTCCGCGTGGGCGCGGCGGTGCTCGCCGCCGACGGCGCGATCTTTCCGGGCTGCAACGTCGAGAACGCCAGCTACGGCCTGACGATCTGCGCCGAACGCAGCGCCGTGTTCCGCGCGGTCACCGAGGGCCGGCGTGCGCTCACGGCGGTCGCCGTGTTCACTCCCTGCGACCCGCCCGGGCACCCGTGCGGCGCCTGCCTGCAGGTGCTCGCCGAGTTCGGTCCGATGATGGACGTCATCCTCGCCAACCCCGCCGGCAAGACCGTGCGCACCAGCCTTCCCGCGCTCCTGCCGCACCCCTTCCGGTTCACGCACGGTGCTTGACGCGGTCCTGTCGCGCGTGCCCCCGGTCGACGCCGTCGCGCTGGAGACGCGCGCGGCGGAGCTGGCGACGCGCTCGCTGAAGAAGGAGGCGAAGGAGCGGGGACTGCGCCTGGTCGTGTCGATGATCGACTTGACCACCCTCGAAGGGCAGGACTCGCCGGGCAAGGTGCGCGGCCTGTGCAGCAAGGCGCGCGCGCCGCTTCCCGGGCGCGACGTCGGCAGCGTGGCGGCAGTGTGCGTCTACCCCGACCTCGTCGCGGTCGCCGCCGACGCGCTGTGCGGCTCGCCGGTGAAGGTCGCCGCGGTCGCGACGGGCTTCCCCGCGGGCCGCACGCCGCTGCCGATCAAGCTCGCCGAGACCCGCGCCGCGGTCGCGGCCGGCGCGCACGAGATCGACATGGTGATCGACCGCGGCGCGTTCCTCGCGGGCAGGTACGCCGCCGTGGCGGACGAGATCGCGCAGGTGAAGGAGGCGTGCGGCGGCGCGCTGCTCAAGGTCATCCTCGAGACCGGCGAGCTGCGCACCTACGACAACGTGCGCCGCGCGAGCGCGCTCGCGATGCACGCCGGTGCGGACTTCATCAAGACGAGCACGGGGAAGGTGGCCCCGGCGGCGACGCTGCCGGTCGTGCTGCTGATGCTCGAAGCGGCGCGCGACTTCTACCTGGAGACGGGCAGGGTGGTCGGCGTGAAGGCCGCCGGCGGGATCCGCACCGCGAAGGACGCGCTCCGCTACCTCGTGCTCGCCAACGAGACCGCGGGCGACTTGTGGCTCACGCCCGCTTCGTTCCGCTTCGGCGCCTCGTCCCTGCTCAACGACGTCCTCATGCAGCTGGAACGCCTGCGCACGGGCGTCTACCAGCGCGGCGACGACTTCGGCAAGGACTGAGCGTCTGCCGGACGGACGGGAGCCCCTGGGCTCGACCGGCGCGCGTCCACCGTCCGCGGTCGGCAGCGACGGTCAGCGCGCGAGGTGGACGAGCAACAGGACGAACGCGGTCGCGGCGACCATTCCGTGTCCGACGACGATCGGCACCGGCAGCAGGCGGTTGCGCAGGTGGAAGCCGAACAGCAGGGTGGCGCCGCCGACCGCCGCCAGGAGGAACAGCACGAGCGAGGCGAGGGGCAGCCCACCGGCGTCGGTCTGTGCCACCGCGACGCCCAAAGCGATCACGCCCGCGAGCGCGAACAGGCCGTGGACCGCCGCCAGCGCGAGCGGCGGATTGGCTCCGCGGCGGATGCGCAGGGTCAGCAGCGTCACGCCGCCCAGCGCGGCGAGTGCGAACAGGATGGCAGCAAGCTTCATGGTCGATCTCCCGGCGAACGTGCGTCGCGGGAAAGCAATGCGCGTGCCCGGGCGAGGAGGCGGCATGGGAGTGGCGCGCGCGGACGGCTGCCGTTTGCGCTCGCGCCGGGAGTCGTCCGGGATGCGCACGCCACGCGTACGCGACGGCTACGCGCGGCCGTCGCCCGAGCCGTGTGCGTCGAGGCCATCGGCAAGCCGCACGGAGGTACGCACAGGACTGCCGCGAGCCTGCCCTGCACCGGCACCGACGGCCGACGGGGCGCGGCCATGCATGCCGTCCGATCCGAGCGCGCGCCGCCGTCCGTCTTGCACAGGCCCGGCACGTGTCCCTTCGGCTCCGCGCGGCGCAGGGCTTCGAGCATCACCGGAGCGGAGGACGACGCGCGGGCTTCCGCCACCGGCGGTTAGCATCGCGGCGATGGCGCCACGCACCCGACGCAAGGCTCCCCGCGACGCCGCCGCGCGCAACGGCGTCCCGCGCGCGGAGGCGAAGCCGCGTGCGCGCGCCCGGCGGCGTCCGCCCGAGCTGCCCTTCGGCGGCGTCTGGTCGTACGCACCCGCGCCGGAGGCGAGCGACCACTTCACCATCCCCGCGCGCGCCGACCTGTTCGTCGGCGGGCGGTTCGTGCCCGCGCGCGACGGGCGCACGTACACGACGATCGATCCGGCGCGCGAGGAGCCCCTCGCCGAGGTCGCGTTCGCCGGTGCCGACGACGTCGACCGCGCGGTCGCCGCCGCGCGCGCGGCGCTGCCGGCGTGGCGCGCGCTGCCCGGCGCCGACCGCGCGCGCTACCTGTTCCGCATCGCGCGCCTGATCCAGGAGCGGGCGCGGGAGCTGGCGTGC
>DATGPD010000573.1:0-4189 GCA_035305285.1 Planctomycetota bacterium | reverse complement strand
AACCTGATCGTCAAGCTCAATCAGGTGTTCCGGATCACGATGGTGGTCGTCACCCACGATCTGCCCTCGGCGTGGACGATCGCCGACCGGGTGATGATGATGCTCGACGGCAGGGTCGTCGCGCTCGGCGACAAGGAGCAGGTATGGAACGACCCGGATCCGCGGATCCGCGCGTTCCTCGAGCGGCGGATGACCGAGTCGGCCGACCGCGCCTCGGACTTCATGCGGGTGATGGCGCTGTGAGTCGCGCGGGGAACGGAAAGCGGGGGCAGCGCGCATGACCAGGCGCCCGGGAGTGCATTTCCGCGTGGGGCTGCTCGTGCTCGCCGCCGGCAGCCTGTTCGTCGCGTTGATCGCGTTCACCATCGGCTCGTCGATGCGCACGACGATCGGCTACCGCATCCTATTCACCGAGAACATCAAGGGGATGGTGGTCGGTTCGAAGGTGAACTTCCAAGGCGTGCCGGCCGGTGCGGTGACCGCGATCCGGTTCGCCGACGGGTGCTCGCTGGTCGACATCGAGGTCGGCGAGGACCTGTGCGAGGTGCAGGACGTCACCCGCGCGCGCATCGACCGGCTGCTGGTCACCGGCCAGGTCACGGTCGAGCTGGAAGGCTACGAGCGTGGCCGCCGGCGGTTGCCGGCCGGCGCGTTCATCCCGCCCGTGGCCAACCCGATCGGTGAGATCACCCGGCAGCTCCCCGACGTCGTCGACAGCGTGCCCTCGGTGCTGCGTGAGGCCACCGAGCTGCTCTCCCGCCTGAACCGCCTGCTCGACGACGACAACTGCCGGCGCATCGACCGGATCCTCATCCACGTCGAGCAGACCGCCGCCAAGACGAGCCGCGCCCTCGACGAGATCGTGCCGTACGCCGAGCGGGCCGCGCGCGAGGCGGTCGACGTGCTCAAGCAGGCCGACGCCACGCTCGCCGACGCACGCGCAGGGATCGCCGACCTGCGCGCCCTGCTAGGCGACGGGGCGGCGCAACGTCTGCTCGGCAGCCTCGCGGACGCCGCCACGCGGCTCGCCGCGGTGCAACACGACCTCGGCGCGCTCGCCGCCGACGCGCGCAGCCTGCTCGCCGGCAACCGCGCATCGATCGGCGACGCGCTGCTCGGGTTCCGCGACGCCATGCGCGAGGTGCGCGCGCTCGCGCGCATGCTGCAGCTCGCACCGTCGAGCCTGGTCTTCGGGCGGCAGCCGGGCGAGCCGGCCGCGCCGCCGGGAGGAGAACGATGATCGACCGGATCGCCGCGGCGCTCGGCCGCGTGTTGCTCGCGTGCGCCGCGGCGTGCGGCGCGGTCGAGGTGCCGAGTCCGCGTACCTGGCGGCTCGCCGAGATCGAGGGCCTGCGCATTGAGCGCGCCGCGCCGCACGTCGTGCGCGTGCAGGACCTGCGCCTCGCCGCGCACCTGTCGCCCGACCATCTGATGGTCGCCGACGGCCCGCTGCTGCTCCGCGCCCACGAACTGGAGCAGTGGGCCGGCCCGCTCGACCGCATGCTGACCGACGTCGTCATCTCCGCGCTGCGCCGCGCCGGGGCCTTCGCCGACGTGAAGGCCGGCCACGACGTCGGTCGCGAGGACCTGTGGCTGTCGGGGACGATCACCGACTTCTGCTGCGCGGCGACCCCCGGCGGCGGGAAGGCGCGCGTCGGCCTGTTCCTCCAGCTGCGGCGCGCGAGCGACCACGCCCTCCTGCTCGGGCGCGAGCTGAAGGTCGAGACGCCCTTGGCCGAGCGGGGGGCCGCGGCCGCGGTGGCGGGGCTCGGCGTCGCGCTGCGCACCGCGCTCGCCGAGTGGCTCGCCCGCTGCGCCGACCTGCCCGACGACCTCGTCCTGCCGCTCGAGCGGGTGCCGTCCGGCCTCGCCGCGCCGCCGGGCGGGCGCTGAACCGGGCGGAGCGCCGCGCAAGAAGCGCGGCGTACCGCCGTCGGAGGCGCGCCGCCGTCCCGCCGCTCCCGGCACGTTCGTCCCGCAACGCCTTGCCCGGAGCGATGCGCGCGCGAGGATGGCGGCTCGTGCTTCCCATGGCGCTCCGACCCACCGTGCGCGTCGCCGCGGCGACCGGATTCCTGTTCCTCCTCTGCGCCTGCGACAACGTCGGGCGGGCGTTCGACCGCGGCGGGCGCGGTCGATCCCCCGAAGCGACCACGATCGCCACGCCGTCCGTCGGCGGCACGTGGTTCGACGGCCGGCCGCGCGTCCGCGCCGTGTTTCCCAAAGGCAGCGGGTGGGCGCCGACCGCGCCGGTCGTGATCGTGTTCAACGAGGCGATCCACGAGGAGCTGGCGGTGCCGGAGCAGGGCGATCCGCTCGTGTTCTGCCGCGTCAAGGGCGCGACGCAGCGGGTGCCGGTCAGTTACCACTTCCTGCAGGGCGGCAACGTGCTGCTGATCCGGCCCGTGCCGAGCTGGCCCGCGGCGCAGCAGCAGGGCGCGGCGCCGGAGATCGAGGTCGTGGTCGACCCGCAGTTGCGCGACACGGACGGCATCCGCCTGGGCAGCGGCGGCGATCCGCTGGTCGTCGGAACCTTCATCCCCGACGCCGACGTGCAGGCGGAGCCGGACGGGCGGATCGTCACGACGATCCCGGAGGACTCGGCGCGCGACGTCCCGCGCGAGGTCCCGATCTATCTGGTGTTCGACCGCCCGGCGACCGCGAACTCGGTGACCACCGCCAACTTCCGGATCGACGCCGGCGGGAACCAGCTCCCCGGAGTGGTCAGCACGCCGATCGCGGAGGCCGGCGTCACCGACACGCGGATCGTGCGTCTGGATCCGGACGACCGCCTGCCGGGGGATGCCGAGGTCCGCATCACCGTCGACGACACGATCCGCTTCGCCAACAACGGCGTGCTCGACTTCCTCGGGCGGTCGCCGTTCGCGCGGTTCCGCACCCTGCCGTTCGCCAGCGCCGACGGCGTCGCGCTCGCCGCGCCGCAGCCGGGGTTCCCGAACAAGATCAACCGCGGCAACGTGCAGAGCGCGCAGCTCGAGGTCACGCTGCCCGCGGACTCGCGCGCGGGCGACGAGGTCGTCGCGCGCGTGTACGGGCTCGAGCGGCGCACCGAGGCGCCCGACGACGTGAACTTCATCGAGGCGCGGCAGACGATCCCCGCCGACGGCACGACGCTCCTCGTCATCCCGCTCGACGGCAAGCTCGGCACGGTGGACGAACCGCGGTTCGCCGACGGCCCGGCGACGTTCGTGGTGCGCGTGCGCCGGTCGAGCCGCACCACGGGCTGGGTGACGTCGGGGCCGACCGCCGAGCCGCGCATCGACGTCACGCCGCCGCGCCTGGACGCGATCGGGCCGCCGAACCTCGGCGACCAGAGCCTCGACCTGATCACCGACCAGGAGTTCGTGGTCGTGCACGGCACCGCGAACGAACGCATTGCCGCGGCGACGGTGGCGGTGCTCGGCCAGACCGCGACCCACTTCGGCACCGCGACCACCGGGCAGTTCATGACCAATCCGCTGCCGCTCGGCCGCGTGACCGGGCCGGTGCCGTACACGGTGACGCTGACCGACGCGGCCGGCAACGAGGGCCAGCCGATCAGCGGGACGATCATCCAGCGCGGCACGATCACCGGCACGCAGACCGGGACGCTGGTCGTCGAGGCGTACGACGAGGCGACCCTGCGCGCGATCCCGAACGCGCTCGTCGTGATCGAGCCGGGCATGCCGCAGAAGCCGGCAGTCGGACAGATGACGCTCGCGACCGGCGACGACGGCCGCGCGATGTTCAGCGGCCTCGCCGCGCCGGAGTGGTCGATCACGGTGGTGGCGCCCGGCTACCACATCAAGTCGCTGCTCGCCACGCCGGCGGCGTTCGTGTCCCTCGGGCTGCGGCCGCTGCAGGGCGCGACCGCGACCCTGCAGGGCGCGGTCCTTCCGGCGAGCGGCATCAGCGGCAGCGTGCGGGTCGGCTGCAACGTGTTCGACGACGCGCAGCTCGACGGTGTGGTCCCGGGCGGGCAGCTCCTGATCCCGGCGACGCCGATCCGCCCGAACCGCCTGGTGCTGACCAGCGCGTTCGTCGGCTCGTTCGACGCGGTGGGCAACGGCACGTTCGCCGCGAGCGCGGTGTCGATGGCTGGCCCGAACGGCATCACGCCCACGCCCGCGGCACCGCCCGCCGCGCCGGGGGCGACGGTCGGCACGTCGCTGCCGCTCGTCGCCGCGCA
>DATGPD010000572.1:0-9114 GCA_035305285.1 Planctomycetota bacterium | reverse complement strand
GGGCGCCGAGGGTCAGCTTGACGAGCGTGCCGTCGTCGAGCGCAGTGCCGAACCGCGCGAGCAGCCGGTCGAGCGCGCCGACCTGACCCGGGCGCGCCTCGCCGCGCGCCTCGCCTTCGCTCACACGCCGGCGCCCTGCCGTGCGACCGTGGGCGCCGGCTTGCCGTCCTTCTCCGCCTTGCGCGTCCGGTTGCCGCGCAGCCGCAGGACGAACTTGCGCTTGGTCTCGTGCAGGAACGCCTCCATCTTCGAACTCTCGCGGCCGCGCAGGAAGTTCCACAGGATGCGGAACACGCGCCCGGGGCGGGTCACGAACGACGTCAGGTAGAAGTTGGCGACGATCCAGTACTTCCACCGCGTCATCTGCTTGGCGTTCAGCTTGCGGCAGTAGTTCCGCTCCTCGGTCATGTACTTGTTGTGCACGTAGACCGGGAGCTTGAGGAACGCGTCGTCCATCTTCACGCGCCCCTCCTTCTCGAGCTCGCGCGTGATCTCGGTGTTCGGCAGCGGGAAGAAGAAGCCCGCCGAGACGTCGTCGACCCCGGCGCGCGCGAGGCGGCGGATCATCCTCACCGTCGCGCGCATGTCCTCGGCCTCGTCGGTCGGGTAGCCGAGCACGAGGAAGCAGCCGACGTTGAGTCCCGCCCGGGTCGCCGCGTTGACCGCACGGAACAGCTTCTCGTCGGTCAACATCTTCTTCATGTGCTTGCGCGTCCGCTCCGAGCCGGACTCGGGTGCGAAGTTGACCGAGCGGCAGCCGGACGCGTACAGCCGGCGCGCGACCTCCTCGTCGAACACCTCGCTGCGCGTGCCGGCCGGGAGCTGCCAGGTGATCTTCAGGCCGCGGCGCAGGATCTCGTCGGTGAACTCGACGACCCATTCGCGCTTCAGGATCGCGGTGAGGTCCTGGAACGGGAAGTTGGTCGCCTGGTAGCGCTCGACGTAGCTCTGGATCTCGTCGGCGACGTCCTTCGGCGAGCGCGCGTACCAGCGCGTCGTCCACATCCCCGGCGAGCTGCAGTACGTGCACTGGTACGGGCAGCCGCGCGTGGCGAGGATCGGCACCGTGCGGCCGTAGTGGATCCCGGCGACGAACTTGTGCTCGTCGTACGCCTTGACGTCGAACAGGTCCCACGCCGGCCACGGGATCTCGTCGATGGCCCGGATCCGCTCGCGGCCCTTGTTGACGACGATCTTGCCGTCGCGGTCGCGCCACGCGATGCCCGGGATCACCGACGTGTCGACGCCCAGCTCCAGCGCCCGGAACAGGGCGACCGCGGTCTCCTCGCCTTCGCCGCGCACGACGTAGTCGATGGGCGCCTGCGACATCGACAGCTCGGTGGTCGCGGTGAAGTGCTCCCCGCCGCACACGATGATCAGGTCCGGCCGGGCGGCCCGGATCTTGTGCAGCAGCTCGCGCACGATCGGCCAGGAGTACGACCACATGTTGGTCACGCCGACCGCGCGGGTGTCCGGGGCGATGCGCGCGACGATCTCGTCGGGGGACAGGCCGAGGCGCCAGATGTCGCCCTCGGGCACGGTGCGGTCGGGCGCTTCGCCCAGCGCGTCGATCACCCCGATCTCGTGGCCGTCTTCGCGCAGCACCGCGGCGATGTACGCCAGCCCCAGCGGCAGGCTCGGTCGCAGCGCGGTCAGCCCGTTCTTGTTGATGTAGACCGGGGGCTGGACGAGCTGGATCTTCATGCTGCGGCGGCGCGGGCCCGGGTGGCGAGGGTGCCGGCGCAATTATAGCACGGTGCCGGGGCGGGCAAACCGAACCCCCGAGCGCGGCGCCACGGGACCCGCGCGCGCCGCGGCGCCGATGCGCCGCTGCGAACGCGAACGCGGACGCCTTGCTGCGCGTCGGCGGGCGCTCGATGATCTCGCCCCGCACCGGGACGGCCCGTCGCCGACGGTGCACGGAGAGCCGCGGCCGACGCCCGCGCCCTCGCTCGCTTCCTCTCACCGAAGTCCGACCATGCGACGCTCCTCGCGAACCGTGTTCGTCCTCGCCGCGCTCGCCTCGCCGTGCGCGACGCTCGCCGCGCAAGGCGCGGTCCCGCCGATCCAGCTCAACATCACCAACCCCTGCCCGGCCTGAGCGCACCCGCGGTGCCCGGCTCGAACGTGCAGCAGGTGCACATGATCCACCTGCCGTCCGATCCGCCGAACGTGTTCTACTGCGCGCTCACCGTGAGCGGCCTGCAGGCGACGTTCGGCGGCGTGGGCGGGACCGACCTGCTGACCGGCTCGTACGACGTGCTGACGGACACGTTCACCCCGAACACCGAGGCGGCGGCCCTCAACACGACCGGCACGGAGTTCGGCATGATGCTGCACCACTCCGGCCTCTACGCGGTGTTCGACCGCCTGCCCGGCCTGCCGTGGCTCGCCGCGCGGCCCGCGGTCGGCCAGCCGTGGACGATCGTCGGCCAGATCAACTCGCTGCCGTCGCAGTCGTACTACGACCCGGCGCTGGCCGACTTCGGCGGCCAGACGTACCTCCTGCACGTCTACGGCACCTCGATCGGCATGACGCCGATCAACCTCAGCAACGCCACGCTGACCGGCCCGACCGTCACCATCGTGAACTCGGCGCGCGTCGGTAGCACGGCGAACTCGCCGACGCCGATCGTCGACACCGCCGGCTCGCTGATCGGGCTCAGCCACCACGACGTGCTGTCGTCGGACAACGACCACTACGTGTCGCTCGATCTCGACCCGAACACGCCGCCGATCCTGATGCACGATTCGACCACGTGGCGCAACAACGGCGCGTTCGTCGGCGGGCGGTTCTTCGACGCGGAGTCGACCGCGCCATACCACATCCTCGCGATCGACACCTTCTGGACCACCGGCGGGCGCGGACCGATCGGCGGCACCATCGACGTCTTCGCCTACACGCCCCCGACGACGACGAACGAGATCTACTTCTCGTTCCTGGTGATCGGCGCCGGCTTCCTGCCGACCGGCGTCCCGGTGCCGCCGATCGCCGGGGAACTCGGCATCGACCTGTCGACGATGGTCACCGTGTCGTTCCCGCAGCACAACAACATGAACGGGGAGGCGCTGGTGACCCTGCCCGTGCCGAACGTGCCGTTCCTGCAAGGGCGCGCGCTGCCGGTGCAGCTCGCGACCTTCCAGGTGAGCACGAACTCGGTCACGCTCGGCAACACCGCCCAGCTCGCGTTCTACTGAGCGATCGTTCCGACCGCGCGCGGCAACGCGCGGCGGACACGGGTGCCGCCGCGCGCCGGGCTGCTAGACTGCCGCGGACCTTGGACCTCGCCCGGCTCGTCGACTTCGAAGTCCAGCTCCACCGCGACGAGGAGACCGCGCGCGCCGGCGGGGAGTCGACGCTGCAGGCGCGCGACGCCCGGCTCGGCAGCGAGATCGCCGACGAGCTGGGGCTCGACCCGCGCGGCGCGCGCGCACGCTTGCGCGCCGAGCGCGCCCTGCGCGCGCGGGTCGCCGAGGCCTGGCTGCTGCGCGTGCGCGGACAGGAACCCGGCGAAGGAGAGCGGACGGCGCGCGCGCTGCGCCTCGCGGGCATCCTGCTGGTGGTCGTGGCGCTGCTCGCCGGCGCCGGTGCGGCGCGGGCCGCACTCGCCTACGACGGGCGCGAGCCGGTCAACGTGCTCGTGTTCCTCGGCGTCCTCGTCGTGCCGCAGATCGCCCTCTTCGTGCTGATGCTGTGGGCGATGCTGCGCGGCCGGCAGGGGCTGCTCGGCGCCGCGCTCACCGCCCTGGCGAACGCGCGCTTCCTGCGGCGCGGCGCCGCGGCGACCCTCGGCGCGATCGGCGCCCGGCTGCGCATGCACGCGCAGGTCGAGCGCTGGACGACGATCCGCCTCGCCCAGCGCGCCGCGGTCGCGTTCAACGTCGGCGCGCTCGCCACCTGCCTTGCGCTCGTGGCGTTCACTGACCTCGCGTTCTGCTGGAGCACGACGCTGCAGCTCGCGCCCGAGCGCGTCCATGCCGGCTGCCGCGCGATCGCCGCGCCGTGGGCCGCACTGTTCCCCGAGGCGGTGCCGCCCCTAGAGCTGGTGCGTGACAGCCAGTGGGTCCGGCTGCCCGGCCGGTTCGTGTCCGGGACCTCGCTGCCCGAAGCGGTCGCCAGGTCGGGCGGCTGGTGGTCGTTCCTGGTCGCCGCCTTGGTCGTCTGGGGCCTGCTGCCGCGCGTCGTCCTGTGGGCGTTCGCCGCGTGGCGCGTCCGCGCCGCGCTGCGCGCGGTGCCGTTCGATGACCGACGGTGCAACGCGCTGTTCGACCGCCTTCTGCCCGACGCCGGCTGGGCCGGACCCTCGCCCGACGAGATCGGGCTGCCGCCGCACGAGCGCGCCGCAGGGCGCGCCGCGGACGCACCGCCCGTCTCGGTCGGCCGCGGCTCCACCTGGCTCCTGACCTGGGGCCGGCTCGCGAAGCACCAGACCGAACTGGCCGAGTGCGTGCGCGCCGCGACCGGGGCGCCGCCGTCCGGCGTGCTCGCGGTCGGTGGCGCCGACCTCGCCCTCGACCGCGCTGCCGTGGAAACCCTGCGCAAGGCCGGCGCGCAGCGCGCGCTGCTCGTGCTCGCCGCCGGCAGCCAACCGACCAAGGACGTGCTCGACCTGCTGCGCGCGCTGCGCCAGGCGCTCGGGCCGCGCGCCGACCTCGGCGTCGCGCTCGTGCACGATGATCCGCGCACGCCGGTCGCGAACGACGAGCTGGCCGGCTGGCGCGCCAGCCTGGACCGCATGGTCGACCCCTACCTCGGACTGCAGCGCCTGGAGGTGCCGGCGTGAACGGCGGCGAACCGCCGATCCCGACCTTCGTCGTCGTCGGCAACGTCAACCAGGGCAAGTCGTCGATCGTCGCGGCGCTCGCCGAGGACGCGACGGTGCCGATCGATCCGATGCCCGGCACGACGCAGCGCGCCGGCGAGTACGCCTTCCGCGCCGGCGGCGAGACGGTGTTCCGGGTCATCGACACGCCCGGCTTCCAGCGCGCGCGCCAGGCGCTCGCCTGGATGCAGCAGCGCGCCGCGACGGTCGCCGACCGCCCGCGCGCGGTCGCGGAGTTCGTGCGCGCGCACGCGCACGACGAGACGTTCGTCGACGAAGTGCGCCTGCTCGCGCCGATCGTCGAGGGCGCGAGCCACATCTACGTGGTCGACGCCTCGGCGCACTTCGAGCCGTCGTCCGAGGCCGAGATGGAGATCCTGCGCTGGACCGGCCAGCCCGGGATGGCCGTGCTCAACCGGACGCGCGACCGCGACTACAGCGCCGAGTGGCGGCCGGTGCTCGCCCAGTTCTTCCACGTCGTGCGCGAGTTCAACGCGCACCGCGCGACCTTCGCCGACCGGCTGGAGTTGCTGCACGCCTTCCGCGCGGTGCGCCAGGAGTGGCACGCGGCGATGGACCGCGCGATCGCCACGATGCAGCGCGCGCAGGAGCAGCGCATCACCCAGGCCGCCGCGGCGATCGCGGAACACATCGCCGGGGCGCTGACCCACGTCGAGCGGCGCGAGCTGCGCGCCGGCGACGACCGCGACGCGGTGCGCCGCGAGCTGGAGGCCGCGTTCGCCGACGCGCTGCGCGAGCGCGAGCGCCGCGCGCGCGCCGAGGTCGAGCGGATCTTCGGCCACCGCGGCGTCGAGCGGCAGGAGGAGCACCTCCCCCTGCTCGACGCCGACCTGCTGAGCGACGAGAGTTTCCGCGCCTTCGGCCTGACCCGGACGCAGCTCGCCAAGCAGGGGATGCTGTGGGGCGGCGCGGCTGGCCTCGCCCTCGACCTGATGGTCGGCGGGTTCTCGGGCTTCGCCGGGATGGCGATCGGCGCCGGGGTCGGCGCGGTCGCCGGGTTCGTCGGCACCACGCAGTTGACCCGTCTGTGGGGCGAGAGCAGCAAGCTGTCGCAGGTGCTGTTCCCGGGCGTGGCCGGCCGCTTCCTCGCGCTCGGCCCGGTCACCAACCCCGGATTCGCGTGGGTCCTCCTCGACCGCGCGCTGGTCCACTGCCGCCTGGTGCGTGACCGCAGCCACGCGCGCAAGGACGCGCTCGACCTGCGCGGCGAGAAGGCCGGGATCGCCGCCACCCTGCCCGCCGCGGTGCGCGGCGAACTCGACTCGGCGCTGCGCGGGCTGCTGACCGCGGCCCTGAAGAACGCGCCGATCGACGCGGCGCGCGACCGCCTGGCGCGCAGCGTGCGCGCGGTCGTCGCGAGCTGACCGCGAGCGGACGGCGCCGCGATGGCGTACAACGGTGCCATGTCCGTCTCCCGGCGCGGCGTGCTCGCCGCCTTCTGCCTCCTGTCGCCGGCGTGTGCCCAGGAGCCGGCGGCCAGGCCGGCCGACGCGAAGCCGTCGTTCCTGCGCTTCACCGACCTCGGCGACTACCGCGGCCGCCTGGAGGTCGCGATCGTGCGCTACGCCGACCGCGAGCGCGACCTGGTGGTCGACCTCGTGTCCGCGGTCCACGTCGGCGAGGGGGAGTACTACGCGGAGCTGGGCAGGCGCTTCCCCACGTACGACGCCGTGCTCTACGAGCTGGTCGCGCCGGAGGGCACGCGCCCCGATCCCGAGAAGGCGGACGGCTTCAACCCGGTGAGCATGCTGCAGCGCGGCCTGCAACGCGTGCTCGACCTCGAGTTCCAGCTCGACGCGATCGACTACGGCGCGGAGAACTTCGTGCACGCCGACCTGTCGCCGCGCGAGATCCGACGCCTCTGGCGCGAGCGCGGCGAATCGCTGCTCTCGACATTGGTCAAGATGATGGCTGCCTCGGCGCGCATCCAGCAGGAGCGCTACGACCAGGCGGCGGAACGGGCCGAACGCGAAGGGCGCGGCGACGCGGACGCGCCGGCGCCGCCGCGCAGCCGCGAGGCCAGGCGGCGCGCCACGAAGTGGAGCCTCGCGCGCGAGATCGGGCCGATGGAGGAGATGCTCGCGATGTTCGGCGACGACGACAAGGGCAGCGGCTCGGTGCTGGTCGGCGCGCGCAACGCGCGCGCGATCGAGGTCCTCCGCCGCGAGATCGGGGCCGGCAAGAAGAAGTTCGCGATCTTCTACGGCGCCGCGCACATGCCGGACATCGCGGACCGCCTCGTGAAGGACGGCTTCGAGCGAGTCGGCGAGGAATGGCTCGTCGCCTGGGACATCGACAGCGCCGGCGCCGGGCAGACGGAGACCAGGGAGCCGGAAGCCGGCAAGGACACGGGCAAGGACAAGGACGCGGGCAAGGAGAAGTAGCGTTCAGCCCGCGGCGCGCAGCGACGCCGAGCGCCGCGGTTCGCGCGCCCCTTGCCCTTGCCGGACGTCGGGCGCGGTCAACGGATCTCGCGCCCGCCGGTCTCCGCTCCGCGACGCTCCTGCGCCGGCGGCGGCGTGCGCTGCGCCGGCGGCTCGGCGTCGCCGCGGCCGCGCCGGCCGCGCCGACCCGCCATGCGCGTCGTCTGCACCTTCACCTCCTTGCCGTTGCGGTCGAAGACCAGCTCCAGCGTGGCGCCCTCGTCCGCCTCGCGCGAGGCGCGGAACAGGTCGACCAGGCTGGTGACCTCGGTGCCGCTCGCGCTCTTGAGCACGTCGCCCACCTGCACGCCCGCCCGGCCGAGCTGACCGTCCGTCTGCACCGAGGTGACCTTCACCCCGTCGAACCGGGCACCGAGCCAGCCCTCCACGAGAGCCGAGGCGTCGCCGCCGCGCGGCGCGGCGCGCAGGTTCTCACGCGACAGCTTGTGCGGCAGGTTGGCCGTGCCGAGCGCCACGAGCGCGATCACCGTCGCGGTGTGCGCCTGGTACTCGGGGATCGCCGCGTCGTACGTGTCCCACTGCGTGTGCCAGGTGTAGTTGAAGTAGTCGCTGCGCCCGGTGAGCCGCCAGTCGAACGCCGGCACGTTGACCGCGAGGAACGACGCGTGGTCGCTGCCGCCGCCGGACAGACCCGGCACGACGCGCAGCTCGAACACCGGGCCGTCGTGCGCGGGGTCGGGCGGGGTCATCGTCATCACCGGCGCGATGACCTTCTCCATGTCGGCCTTGATCGCCGCGGTCACCGCGAGGCCCTGCGCCCAGTTGGTACCCGTGTCGTGGTTGAACACCGCCGACACGTTGTCCATCTCCTGCCGGTGCAGCCTCCGGACGTGCGCGCCGCTGCCGAGCAGCCCCTGCTCCTCGCCGCCCCACAGCGCGAACCGGATCGTGCGCCGCGGTCGCGCGCCGACCGCGGCGAGGATGCGCGCCGCCTCCATCGTCGTAGCCGAGCCGGTGCCGTTGTCGGTCGTGCCGGTCGCCTGGTGCCACGAATCGAGGTGGCTGGAGACGTAGACGTACTCGTCGGGCAGTTCGCTGCCGCGGAGCTCGGCGATCACGTTGTAGAGCGGCATCGGGCCCGGAGTGAACCGGTTGCGCAGCTCGATCTCGACCTGCACGGGAGTGCCCGCGGCGAGCATCTCGGCGAGGCGCTTCGCCTGGTCGTAGCGCACGACCGCGCGCGGCACCTTCGGCAGCCGGTCCCAGTCGAGCCTGGCGACGTTGTGGTCGCCGAACACGCGGATCCGGTTGGGGTGCTGCGCGGTGCCGACCGAGGAGCGCAACACGCCGGCGATCCCGATCTCCTCCAGCGCCGTGCGCACCCCGCGTCCGCTGCCGCCGCCCCCGCCGCCGCGCCGGCCGCGGCCGCCCTCACCCTCGTCCGCGTCGTAGTTCGGGACCGACTCGACTTCGAACACCCACGCACCCTTCAACTCCTCGGCGCGCTGCGCGACCTCCTCGACGGTCTTCGGCGCCGCTACGAGCGGGCCGCGCACCGCTCCCTTGGTGCCCGGCGTCCACGCCTCGGTCGCGAGGTGCAGCTCCATCGGCTCGGGCGCGAGCACCCGCCCGCTCCACTGCCCGCGGTTCCAGCCCACCTTCCATTCGCCCCACTGCTCGACCTGCACGGTGAGGCCCATCCGCTCGAACTCCGACGCCGCCCAGTAGGCCGCCTTGACCAGGTTGTCCGACCCGGTCAGGCGGTGCCCGATGTGGTTGGTCAGGTAGTCGAGGTGCTCCATCACCTTGCTGCGGTTCAGGCCCTCTTCCTTGATCTTGTCGGCGAGGGCGGGGTCGACTTGCGCGGCGAGCGCGAGGCTCGGGAC
>DATGPD010000571.1:0-3578 GCA_035305285.1 Planctomycetota bacterium | reverse complement strand
GGGCGAGCCGCGCGCCCTGCTGCACGCGTTCCTCGCCGACGTGGCCACGTTCCTGATCAACCGCTGACCCAACGCCGCGCCACTCGTGGCCGGCCAGGCGAGCGCGCCGTGGCGAGCCCGCCCGCCGCGCGCCAAGATGGGCCGACGCATGTCGTGGTACTCGCGCCTCGCCTCGCTCCCGCTGCGGATCACGGAGCTGCGCACCTCCACCCTGGAGAAGACGACGCGCGGCGGCTGGCGGCGGTGGACGACGGTCATCCACCTGCGCGGACCGCACGGCTCGGAAGGCCGCGGCGAAGACGTCACCTACCTGGAGAACGAGCAAGACGACCTGCTCGCGCGCGCCCACGACCTCGCGGTCGCGGGCACCTTCACGCTGGAGGAGTTCTCCCGCTGGCTCGATGGTCTCCCCCTGTTCGGCACGCCGCCGACCGTGCTCGCCGCGCACTGCTACCGCCGGTGGGCGTTCGAGAGCGCGGCGCTCGACCTCGCCCTGCAGCAGGCCGGCAAGTCGCTCGCCCAGGCCCTCGAGCGGCCGATGCAGCCGGTGCACTACGTCGTCTCGCTCGGGCTCGAGCGCAACCGCGGCGTCGCGCCGCTGCTCGACCTGCGGCGGCAGCACCCGGCCATCCGCTTCAAGCTCGACCTCGCCGAGTGGTGGACGAAGAGCCTGATCCACGACCTCGCGCGGGTCGGCGGCGTGGACGTCGTCGACTTCAAGGGTCAGTACCGCGGCGCGTTCCAGGGGCCGATCCCGGACGTCGAGCTGTACCGCGAGGTCGCGGAAGGCCTGCCGCACGCGTGGATCGAGGATCCGGCGTGGGACAAGCGTCTGCGCCAGGCGCTCGCCGGACACGAGGACCGCGTGACGTGGGACGCGCCGATCCACTCGGTCGCCGACATCCTGCTGCTGGAGACGCGGCCGCGTGCGCTCAACATGAAGCCGTCGCGCTTCGGCCTCCTGGAGCAGGTCCTGCGCGCCTACGAGCTGTGCGCCGCGCGCGGCATTGCGCTCTACGGCGGCGGGCAGTTCGAGCTGGGCCCGGGACGCGACCAGATCCAGTGCCTCGCCGCACTGTTCCACCCCGACGCACCCAACGACGTCGCGCCGGTGGCGTTCCACGGCCGCGAGGTCGACCCGGACGTGCCGGCGAGCCCGCTGCCGCCGGTGTGGAACGCACCAGGGTTCGGGGTGCGCAGCACGCCGTAGAGCAGCACACCGTAGAGACGTCACCGCGCAGGCCACGGCTCCCACCCACGGCACGGGTCCGTCCCGTTCGGTGCGCACCCGCCTCGGAGAACACCACGTCGCTCGCCTGGAGGGGTCCCGCGACGCGCGCGCCGGACCGACGCGTCTCGACCGTGCGTGTGCATCGCTGCACCTGCCGTGCTCGCGGGACTTGCCGCTCGCTCGCACGCCGGTGACGCGCCGCACCTCCGCGTTGGTTGACGCCCTTTTTCCGCGTTCCTAGCATCCTCTCCGCTTCGGCTGCGAGCCGCACGACGCGTCCCGCAAGGGGAAGAGGCGTCCAGTTTCTCTCTCCCCAACCATGCACCTCCGCACCGCCCTTTCGTTCGTGCTCTTCGGCGCGGCTCCGCTCTGCGCGCAGGTCCGCAACGACCTGTGGTCGCCCGAGTTCTCCGGCGCGACGCACCAGCTCACGCAGATCGATCCCGCCGGCGACGTCATCACCAGCGTCCCGCTCGCGATCACGCCGTTCGGCGTGGCGCGCGACCCGTTCGGCAACGTCTGGGCCGGCAGCAACGGCAACTCCGTGGTGAAGCTCGATTCGGCGGGCAACGTGCTCGGCACCTTCCCCGTCGGCAGCTTCCCGCAGGGCATCGCGGTCGACCCGGCGGGCGACGTCTGGGTCGCGAACCGCAGCAGCAACACGGTCACCAAGCTCGACCAGCTCGGCAACGTGCTCACGACGGTCACGCTGCCGAGCGGCACTGCGCCGATCGGCGTGGTCGCCGACCGCATCGGATTCATTTGGGTCACCGGGTTCCACGCCAACACGGCGACCCAGCACAGCCTGCTCCAGCTCGACCTCGCGGGCACGATCGTGAACACGTTCACGTTCCCCTCGCCCACCCCCGGCTTCGGGTTCTCGTTCCCGACGGTCGACGCGGAGAACGACATCTGGATCGCCAACCAGGCGCGCTCGTCGCTGATGCAGATCGACATCAACGGCAACATCGTGTCGGAGACGCCCGTGCCCCCCGCGAGCGGCCTGCCGCGCGGCTGCCAGGTGGACGGGTTGAATCAGGTGTGGCTCGCGGTCCAGGGGTTCACCGGCGGCGTGAGCAAGATCGACCAGACGGGCGCGGTCGTGCAGACCTTCGCGGCACCGGCGAACCGCTCGTTCACGACGTGCGTGATCGACGGCAACGGCGACCCGTGGGTGTTCGGCCTGTCGACGAGCACGGCGGTCGCTTCGGGCATCAAGCTGTGGCAGGTCGATGCCTCCCCACTGGTCGAGGTCACCCTCGCCGCCGGGCACTCGGCGTGGGGCGGTGACGGCGGTGCGTTCCACCTCGCGAATGCCCTGCATCCGGCGACGGACTTCGACAACGACGGGTTCTCCAACGACTCCGAGATCCGGTTCGGCACGAACCCGCTGGACGCGCGCTCCACGCCCTTGCGCCCGCTGCCGATCCAGTCGGGCATCCCGGCCCCGGGCAACACGGTGTACTTCGGCGTGCGCTACCGTCCGGATGCGGGCCGCATCTTCGCGCTCGGGCTCGCGCTCGGCGCCACGCCCGGCATCACGCTGCCCGACGGCCGCAACATCCCGCTCAACCCCGATCCGCTGCTGACCCTGTCGCTGTCGCTGCCCGGCTTCGTCGGCACGCTGAACACGACCGGCGACGGGCTCGTGCAGTTCCCGCTGCCGAACAACCCGCGTTTGAGCGGCCTGCCGTTCGTCGCGGCGTTCATCACCCTCGACCCGACCGCGCCGTCCGGCATCCGGACCATCAGCGAGGGGCTCGGGTTGATGATCCGCTGATCGGCGGAGCGGCCCGGTGGCGCAGGACGTGACGGTCGGACGCGTGCAGGTCGGACGGCGCTCGCGGGTGCCGGGCGCGCGAACCGCAGCGCGCGTCGGCGCGCTCGCGCTCTGCCTTCCCTTCGCCGGATGCAGCGCGCGCGACACCGGGCTCGAAGGCCGGGTCGCCGCGCTGGAGCGCGAAGTCGAAGCGCAGCGCCTCCTGGTCGCTGCCCTGCGCGACGCGCTGAAGGACGAAGGGATCGCGGTCCTCGTGCCGGGGCAGGACCCGCTGGCGGACGGCATCGCCCGGCTGCTGGCCGCGAGCGACCGCCTGCACGCCGCGGTCTCCGCAGGCGACCAGGTGCGCGCCGAACGCGCCGGGCGCGCCGGGCGCGAGGCACTCGACGCGCTGGCGAAGCTGCCGGACGCCGCCGGGCACCTGCTGGCCGCGGCGTCGAAGGCGGAGACCCGCGCGCACCAGAGCCGTCTGGTCGAGGCCGCGGTGGAACTCGCCGGCGCGACCCTGGCGCCGCAGCTCGCCGCGCTCGTGCAGGACGCCGCCACGCCGGTCGCGGTGCGCCAGCA